>NZ_JBEZHO010000021.1:0-132812 GCF_040650615.1 Streptomyces sp. NPDC048643 | reverse complement strand
GGGCATCCACTCCGTGGGTGAGCTCGTCGCCCGCTCCGAGGCCGACCTCCTGGACATCCGCAACTTCGGCGCGAAGTCCATCGACGAGGTCAAGGCGAAGCTGGCCGGCATGGGCCTGGCCCTCAAGGACAGCCCGCCCGGATTCGACCCGACCGCCGCCGCCGACGCCTTCGGCGCCGACGACGACGCGGACGCCGGATTCGTCGAGACCGAGCAGTACTAAAGGCTCGGGACCGACGGTTCCGTCTTGGCTGCCGACCGGCCGTGGCTGGTCGGCAGTTCCCCGCGCCCCTTCGGGGCGCGCGGGGTCTTCGACGGGCAATCGCCCGCTCGGACACTGACTTCGGTACCTGATACGGCCGGAGCAGACACCTAGGAGAAACACCATGCCGAAGCCTGCCAAGGGTGCCCGTCTGGGCGGCAGCGCCGCGCACGAGAAGCTGCTCCTCGCGAACCTCGCGAAGTCGCTCTTCGAGCACGGCCGCATCACCACCACCGAGGCCAAGGCCCGTCGCCTGCGTCCCTACGCCGAGCGTCTGGTCACCAAGGCGAAGAAGGGTGACCTTCACAACCGCCGTCAGGTGCTCTCGGTGATCACGGACAAGAGCATCGTGCACACGCTCTTCACCGAGATCGGCCCGCGCTACGAGAACCGCCCGGGTGGCTACACCCGTATCACCAAGATCGGTAACCGCCGTGGCGACAACGCGCCCATGGCTGTCATCGAGCTGGTCGAGGCCCTGACCGTGGCCCAGCAGGCCACCGGTGAGGCCGAGGCTGCGACCAAGCGTTCCGCCAAGGACGCCGAGGCTCCGGCCAAGGTCGAGGACACCAAGGTCGAGGACGCCACCGAGGCTCCCGCCGAGGAGTCGAAGGACGCCTGAGGCACTGCCTCGCTGTGAGCGGGTCCGTCCCTTCGGGGGCGGGCCCGCTTTCGCGTTCCGGCGGGTGAGCCGGGCTTGAGAGGATCCAGGAGTGAGTGACGAAGCAGAGCCCGGGTTCGTACGGGTACGGATGGACCTGTCCTACGACGGGAGCGGGTTCTCCGGGTGGGCGAAGCAGGCCAGTGGCCGCAGGACCGTCCAGGGTGACATCGAGGACGCGCTGCGGACGGTGACCCGGACGAAGGACACCACGTACGAGCTGACCGTGGCCGGGCGGACCGACGCCGGGGTGCACGCGCGCGGCCAGGTGGCCCACGTCGACCTGCCCGAGGAGGTGTGGGCCGAACACCGCGAGAAGCTGTTGAAGCGGCTCGCCGGGCGGCTGGAGAAGGACGTACGGGTGTGGTCGCTCACCGAGGCGCCCGCGGGGTTCAACGCGCGCTTCTCGGCGGTCTGGCGGCGTTACGCCTACCGCGTCACCGACGAACCCGGCGGGGTCGATCCGCTGCTGCGCAGTCATGTCCTGTGGCACGACTGGCCGTTGGACGTCGACGCCATGAACCAGGCCGCCGAAGGGCTGCTGGGGGAGCACGACTTCGCCGCGTACTGCAAGAAGCGCGAGGGCGCGACGACCATCCGTACGCTCCAGGAACTGAGCCTGGTGCGGGGCGCGGACGGCGTCATCACGGCCACCGTGCGGGCCGACGCGTTCTGCCACAACATGGTGCGCTCGCTGATCGGCGCCCTGCTGTTCGTGGGGGACGGGCACCGTGGAAGCGACTGGCCCGGGAAGGTGCTCGCCGCCGGGGTACGGGACTCGGCCGTCCACGTCGTACGGCCGCACGGGCTGACGCTGGAGGAAGTCGGCTACCCCGCCGACGAGTTGCTGGCCGCGCGGAACAAGGAGGCGCGGAACAAGCGGACGTTGCCCGGCGCGGGCGGCTGCGCCGGCTGCTGACCACCGGAGGCGGCCGGGGCGCACCCGGCCGCCGTACGGGGGGAGTTACTGCCCGGCGGCCGCGGAGGCCTGGGCCTCGCCGCGGCGGCGGATCTGCCGGAAGGCGAACTCGGCCAGGTCGTCGCCGCTCGTGAACACCGCGGTGTCCTTCGTCGTCACGTCCTTGCCGTTGCTGAAGCCGGCGAGGGTGAAGTAGGCGTACCGGCCGTAGGCGTTGGTGGTGGAGCGGCAGACGGCCGCGTCACAGAAGGCCTTGACGCCGTTGCCCGACAGGGAGGCGATGATGCTCTTCTTGTCCGCGTCGGCCTTCGCCTTGGTCGCCTTGGCCTCGGAGTCGAAGACCGCGACGCCGACCGTGACCGCGACGCCGTCCTTGCTGTAGGTCACGCGCAGGAAGCGGGTGCAGCCGTCCTTGGAGAGGACCGGCGGGAGCGTGCCCTTCGCGGCCGAGGCGCAGTTCTTCGTGTCGGCCGTCGGACCCTTGCGGTAGACGCGGTCGCCCATGGTGAGCTGCGTACCGGGGAAGAGGATGTCCGGGCTCAGCGGCGCCGTGTCCTTTTGCGCGCTGGATATGAACTCCTTGGGATCCAGCGGCGGCGGAGCCGAGGTCGGCTCGAACGACGGCGCCGGCTCCGTGGAGCTCGGGATGTCCGCGGTGGCGGGCAGGTTCGACGGCTGGTTGGACGCCTGGTTGCTCCCGTTGGCGTTCACGACGGCCATGGCGACGGCGGCGCCGACCGCCACGGTGGCCACCGCCCCGCCCACGATGAACAGCAGCCTGCGGCGCCTGTTGCGCGTCTCGGAAGCCTCCGCCAGCGCGGCCCAGTCGGGGCTCGCGCCGCTCTGCTGGCCACCCCACTGGGACTGTTGCTGAGAACCCGGCTTCCAGGGGTCCCACGGGGCCTGCCCCTGCCCACCCTGCCCATAACTCATGCGCCGCATCTTAGACGGGCGTTGGGGGGTGCCGTTCCGGTCCATCGAGCACTTGAGCCCCTAGCGTGATCTGAATGCGGACGGGCAAAAGTGACATCTCCGGGTGGTTGGTACGTCGGGCGTCCTGGCATGCGTGGATCGTGACGGCGGTGGTGCTCTGCGCACATGTCGCCGGGGTCGCTCGGGCCAGTTCGGACGGTGGGATGGACAACGCGATCGTGGTCCGCGCCGCGCGCACCTGGCTGGACGGCGGTTCGCCCTACGCCGACCGGCACTTCCTCTATCTGCCGAGCGCGGTGCTCGCCGCGGTGCCGCAGGCGGTGCTCCCGGACGCGGTGCTGCGGCTGCTGGTTCCGCTGACCGTGACGGTGCTGCTGCTGGCGGGCTGGGTGTGGGCCCTCGGGATCCACGGGGTGCCGTGGCGCAGCCGGCTCGGGGTGCTCGGCCCCGCCGCGCTCGCGCTCGGCTTCGCGCCCTTCGGGCACCTCGTCTCGCTCGGCAACTGGACCGTGACGGCAGCCGCCGCGCTGCCGCTCGCGCTGCTGCTGGCCGCGCGGGAGCGGTGGGGGTGGGCCGGTGTGGTCGTGGGCGCCGCCGTGGCGCTCAAGCCCCTGCTGGCGCCGGTGGCGCTGCTCTTCGTCTTCGCGCGCCGGTGGCCGGGGCTCGCGGCGGTGGTGCTCGTGCCGGCCGTGGCGTCCGGCGGGGCGGCGCTGCTGATGCCCGATCCCGCGGGGTTCGTGACCCGGACGCTGCCGTTCCTGCTGCGTGGCCACGACACGTTCGTCACGCTCTACGAGGCGTCGCCCGCGGCCGTGCTGCCCCGCCTCGGGGTGCCGGGCCGGGTCGCGGTCCCGCTCTCCTGTGCCGCGGCGGCGGCCGGAGTCGTCTGCGCGTACCGCCGGTGGTCCCGCGGTGCTCCGGGGCCGCTGCGGCTGGTCGAGACCGCGGTGCTGCTGATGCTCTCGGCGTTCCTGGTGTCCCGGCCGTCGTACGACCACTATCTGCTGGTCGTGGTGCCGCTGCTGCTCGCGGGGCTGCCGTATCCGGGCTCGGTGACGCGGGGGCCCTGGTTCTGGCTGGCGCTGGTGCCGCAGGTGCCCGGCGCGGACTGGCCCTGGCTGGAACCGGTGACCCGACGCGCGTTCCGGGACTGCTTTACCCTGGTGGTGACGACCGCGGCGGTGGTGCTCCTGCACCGCCGTCACCAGGCACTCCGGGGCTCCGACCACTTCGTCGCACAGCGGCGGGGACGGCGGGTCACGAAGGTGTGATCACTCGCGTTTTGACCCGTCCGGGGCACCGCGGGTAAGCTTGCGGTTCGTTATGTGTATTGGCTTGCTCATTCTCACGTGAGGGGCCCTTACACCGGTCCACCGGGGCTGATGACCAGCGACCAGCACGCGGTATGCGTCACCGCAGTGCGGTCAGGGCTGTCGTGATCGTCCGTGGTGGCCATGTCAGGACCCACTCACTGAAGAAGCGAAGGCTACGACCGTGCGTACGTACAGCCCCAAGCCCGGCGACATCACTCGCCAGTGGTACGTCATCGACGCCCAGGATGTCGTCCTGGGTCGTCTGGCGACCACTGCTGCGAACATCCTGCGGGGCAAGCACAAGCCGATCTACGCCCCCCACGTCGACGCTGGTGACTTCGTCATCATCATCAACGCGGACAAGGTGCACCTTTCCGGCAACAAGAAGACCCAGAAGCTGGCGTACCGCCACTCCGGTTACCCGGGTGGTCTGCGCTCCGTCCGTTACGACGAGCTGCTGGCGAAGAACCCCGAGAAGGCCGTCGAGAAGGCCATCCGGGGCATGGTTCCCAAGAACACCCTGGGCCGCCAGGTGCTCTCGAAGCTGAAGGTCTACGCGGGCGAGAACCACCCGCACGCTGCGCAGCAGCCGGTCCCGTTCGAGATCACCCAGGTCGCGCAGTAGTTCCGGCCACCCCCTAAGACATAAAGAAATCTGAGGAGAATCGTGGCCGAGACCACTGTTGAGCAGCCGGTCGAAGAGACTGAGCTCGTCGACGTCGAGAACTACACCACCGAGTCCGAGGTGCCCGTCGAGGGCGAGTACACCTCGGAGTCGCTCGCGGGCCGCTTCGGCGACCCGCAGCCGGCCGCCGGCCTGGGCCGTCGCAAGAACGCGATCGCCCGCGTCCGGATCGTCCCGGGCACCGGCAAGTGGAAGGTCAACGGGCGCACGCTCGAGGACTACTTCCCGAACAAGGTCCACCAGCAGGAAGTCAACGAGCCCTTCAAGGTGCTCGAGCTCGACGGCCGCTACGACGTCATCGCCCGCATCTCGGGTGGCGGCGTCTCCGGTCAGGCCGGTGCCCTGCGCCTCGGCGTGGCCCGCGCGCTGAACGAGGCCGACGTGGACAACAACCGCGCCGCCCTCAAGAAGGCCGGTTACCTCAAGCGTGACGACCGTGCGGTCGAGCGCAAGAAGGCCGGTCTCAAGAAGGCCCGTAAGGCTCCGCAGTACAGCAAGCGTTAAGCTTCGCTGCCTGCTCGTACGCGTCGTACGCGTAGCTTCGAACGCCCCGGCGGCACGCCACAGTGCCGCCGGGGCGTTCGTTTATCACAGCGCTGGGCGTATAACGGCACAAGGTGCTCAAAGGCTCATGTGATCGGATGACCTCCGTATTCTTCGGGGGGAATTTCGTACTCTGAAGCTTCCTCAGGAGGACAAGTGGGACGACTCTTCGGCACGGACGGCGTGCGCGGTGTCGCCAACGCGGATCTGACGGCCGAGCTCGCGCTCGGGCTCTCCGTGGCGGCGGCGCACGTACTCGCCGAGGCGGGAACCTTCGAGGGCCACCGGGCTGTGGCGGTGGTCGGACGGGATCCGCGCGCGTCCGGGGAGTTCCTGGAGGCCGCCGTGGTCGCCGGCCTCGCCAGCGCGGGCGTGGACGTCCTGCGGGTCGGTGTGCTGCCCACCCCCGCGGTGGCGTATCTCACCGGCGTGCTCGGCGCCGACCTCGGCGTGATGCTCTCCGCCAGCCACAACGCCATGCCCGACAACGGCATCAAGTTCTTCGCCCGCGGCGGCCACAAGCTCGCCGACGAGCTGGAGGACCGGATCGAGGGCGTCTACGAGGAGCACCGCACCGGCGCTCCCTGGGACCGTCCGACCGGCGCGGGCGTCGGCCGGGTGAACTCCTACGACCAGGGCTTCGACCAGTACGTCGCCCACCTCATCGGGGTCCTGCCGAACCGTCTCGACGGTCTGAAGGTCGTCCTCGACGAGGCGCACGGCGCGGCCTCCCGGGTCTCGCCCGAGGCGTTCGCGCGGGCCGGTGCCGAGATCATCACGATCGGCGCGGCGCCCGACGGGCTGAACATCAACGACGGCTGCGGTTCCACCCACCTGGAGCTGCTCAAGGCCGCCGTCGTCGAGCACGGCGCGGACCTCGGCATCGCGCACGACGGCGACGCCGACCGCTGCCTCGCCGTGGACCATACCGGCGACGAGATCGACGGCGACCAGATCCTGGCCGTCCTCGCGCTGGCGATGCGAGAGCGTTCCGCACTGCGCTCCGGCACCGTTGTCGCGACGGTCATGTCCAACCTGGGCTTCAAGCTCGCCATGGAGCGCGAGGGCCTCGCCCTCGTCCAGACGGCGGTCGGTGACCGTTACGTCCTGGAGGAGATGAAGCAGCACGGCTACGCCCTCGGCGGCGAGCAGTCCGGGCACGTCATCATCCTCGACCACGCCACCACCGGCGACGGCACGCTGACCGGCCTGCTGCTGGCCGCCCGGGTCGCGCAGAGCGGCCGTACGCTCCGGGACCTCGCCTCGGTCATGGAGCGCCTGCCGCAGGTCCTCATCAACGTGCCGGACGTCGACCGGACGCGGGTGAACACCTCCGCCGAGCTGGCCACGGCGGTCGCCGACGCGGAGCGGGAGCTCGGCAGCACCGGACGGGTGCTGCTGCGCCCCTCCGGCACCGAGCCGCTCGTCCGCGTGATGGTCGAGGCCGCCGACATCGAGCACGCCCGCTCGGTGGCCGCGCGCCTGGCCGACGCGGTGAAGTCGGCCCTGGGCTAGCACTGTTCGGGAGACCTTCGTCTCAGCCGTGAGGCCCGGCACCCCCATCGGGGTGCCGGGCCTCACGGCGTGTGGGGGCTACGCGGCGACCGTGCGTCCGCGCTGCAGTGCCCAGAACCACTTCTGGGCCATCAGCGTGAGAATGCCGGCGAGGACGATGCCGAGCAGGTTGAAGAGCAGTTGCTTGGTGGAGCCCCAGGTCTGGCCCATGTCGCCGTAGCTCAGGGCCACCGCGGCGTTCGCCGCCGCCGGCACGGTCGTCACGGAGATCGCGACACCGACCAGGGCCCCGGACTTCGCCGAGGTCAGCGACAGCATGCCGGCCGCGCCCGCGAGGACCGCGACGACGAACGAGAACCAGTCCGGGGCGTAGACGAAGCCCGTGTTGGGGCGCGGCCCCTCCAACTGCGCCTGGCTGAACAGGCCCACCCCGTCCATGAACAGGCTGAAGAGCACCGTCACCGCCATGGCGATCGCGAAGCCGGCCAGCAGTGCCGTCAGGGAGCGCAGCGCCAGGCGCGGGCCGCGCTGCACGACGGCCGTGCACAGACCGGCCAGCGGGCCGAACTCCGGGCCCACGGCCATGGCGCCCACGATCAGCACCGCGTTGTCGAGCACGACACCGCAGGCCGCGATCATCGTGGCGATCGTGATGAACGCGACGTAGGTGACCGACAGGGTCGACTCCTCGTGGGTGGCCTCCTCCAGGTGCTCCCACAGCACCGCGTCGGCACCCTCGCCCGGGGCCTCCGCCTCCGCCTTGTCGGCGCGCTTCGACAGGGACAGGTCGATGTCCTCGACCGCGATCGAGCCCGTGCGGTCGATGCCCAGGTCCCGCAGCCCGCCGATGAGTTCGTCGCCCGCCTCACGGGCGACATCGCACATGACGAGGTCGCCCACCGGGTTCCGGGCCGCACCGGGGAGGACGACCAGGTGCGCGGTGCCGACCGTTCCCTCGATGAGGCGCACCACGTCGTCGGTCAGGTCGGCGGGTGTGATCAGGCGCAGATGCAGCATGGCCGCAGCGTAGTGGTCAGAGTTTGCGCAGGCTCAGGCGCTGCACCTTGTGGTCCGGGCCCTTGCGGACGACGAGGGCCGCCCGGCCGCGGGTGGGGGCCACGTTCTCCAGCAGGTTGGGCTTGTTGATGGTGCGCCAGGTCGTTCGGGCGTACTCCAGGGCCTCCTCCTCGGAGACCTGGGTGTACTTGCGGAAGTACGAGTCCGGGTTCTGGAAGGCGGTCGCGCGCAGCTTGCGGAAGCGGTTGAGGTACCAGCGTTCGATGTCCTCGGCGCGGGCGTCGACGTACACGCTGAAGTCGAAGTAGTCCGCGAGGCCGACGCGGGTGCGGCCGTCCTTGCCGGGCAGCGCCGGCTGGAGCACGTTCAGGCCCTCGACGATGAGGATGTCGGGGCGGCGGACCGTCAGCCGCCGGCCGGGCACGATGTCGTAGATCAGGTGCGAGTAGACGGGGGCCGTCACCTCGTCCTTGCCGGCCTTGATGTCGGCGACGAAGCGGGTCAGGGCCCGCCGGTCGTACGACTCGGGGAAGCCCTTGCGGGACATCAGGCCGCGCGCTTCGAGTTCCTTGGTGGGGAGCAGGAAACCGTCCGTGGTGACCAGCTCGACGCGGGGGTGCTCGGGCCAGCGGGAGAGCAGTGCCTGGAGCAGGCGAGCGACGGTGGACTTGCCGACGGCCACCGAACCGGCGACGCCTATGACGAACGGGGTGCCCGCCTGGGAGCCCTTCTCGCCGAGGAAGGTGTTCAGGGCACCTCTGAGGCCGTCCGTCGCCCCGACGTACAGGTTCAGGAGTCTGGACAGCGGCAGGTAGATGTCCCGCACCTCGTCGAGGTCGATGACGTCGCCCAGGCCACGCAGCTTCTCGACCTCCTCGGCGTTCAGCGGGAGCGGCGTCTTTTCGCGCAGCGCGCTCCACTCGGCACGGGTGAGGTCGACGTAGGGAGTCGCCTCCGGCTTGGACCGGTGGGCGCTCCGCGGCAACGAGGAGACCGGAGAGATCACAGTCCATTGTTACGGGAGTATGGACGGGATGGAGGGTGGGGTCCGTCACGCCGGGGGCCGCGGGGTGGATGCGCGGGGTCGGCGGGCCTGTGCGGAGGGCGGCTGGAATTTCCGATATCGGGCACGGAATGCCGGTATCGGAATGGCGTCGGCCCGTACGCTGCCGCCATGTGCGGAATCGTGGGATACGTGGGGTCGCAGTCGGCGCTTGACGTGGTGATGGCCGGACTGAAGCGGCTGGAGTACCGGGGGTACGACTCGGCGGGTGTCGCCGTGCTGGCGGACGGGGGGCTCGCCGCCGCGAAGAAGGCCGGGAAACTGGTCAACCTGGAGAAGGAGCTGGTCGACCGGCCGCTGCCGGCCGGTACGACGGGCATCGGACACACCCGCTGGGCCACCCACGGGGGGCCGACGGACGCCAACGCGCATCCGCACCTCGACAACGCGGGCCGGGTCGCCGTCGTCCACAACGGGATCATCGAGAACTTCGCGTCGCTCCGCGCCGAACTGGCCGAGCGGGGCCACGACCTGACCTCCGAGACCGACACCGAGGTGGTCGCCCACCTGCTCGCCGAGGAGTTCTCCTCGTGCGCGGACCTGGCGGAGGCGATGCGGCTGGTGTGCCGGCGCCTGGAGGGCGCGTTCACCCTGGTCGCGGTCGACGCGGACGACCCGGACGTGGTCGTGGGCGCGCGCCGCAACTCGCCGCTGGTGGTGGGTGTCGGCGAGGGCGAGGCGTTCCTCGCCTCGGACGTCGCGGCGTTCATCGCCCACACCCGCTCGGCGATCGAGCTGGGGCAGGACCAGGTCGTCGAGCTGCGCCGGGACGGTGTCGTCGTCACCGGGTTCGACGGCAGCCCCGCCGAGGTGCGCTCGTACCACGTCGACTGGGACGCGTCGGCGGCGGAGAAGGGCGGCTACGACTACTTCATGCTCAAGGAGATCGCCGAGCAGCCGAAGGCGGTCGCCGACACGCTGCTCGGACGGATCGACGCGGCCGGCTCGCTGTCCCTCGACGAGGTGCGCATCCCGGTCCGCACGCTGCGCGAGATCGACAAGGTCGTCATCGTCGCCTGCGGCACGGCCTTCCACGCCGGTCTGATCGCCAAGTACGCCATCGAGCACTGGACGCGCATGCCGTGCGAGGTGGAGCTGGCCAGCGAGTTCCGCTACCGGGACCCGATCCTGGACCGGCAGACCCTCGTCGTCGCGATCTCGCAGTCCGGCGAGACCATGGACACGCTGATGGCGCTGAGGCACGCCCGTGAGCAGGGCGCCAAGGTGCTGGCGATCTGCAACACGAACGGTTCGACGATCCCGCGCGAGTCCGACGCGGTGCTCTACACGCACGCGGGTCCCGAGGTCGCCGTCGCCTCCACCAAGGCCTTCCTCACGCAGCTGGTGGCCTGCTACCTGGTCGCGCTGTATCTGGGCCAGGTGCGCGGCACCAAGTGGGGCGACGAGATCCAGGCGGTGATCCGGGAGCTGTCCCGCATCTCCAGCGAGGTCGAGCGGGTCCTGGAGACCATGGAGCCGGTACGGGAACTGGCGCGCTCCCTCGCCCACAAGGACACGGTGCTGTTCCTCGGGCGGCACGTGGGCTACCCGGTCGCTCTCGAAGGGGCCCTGAAGCTCAAGGAGCTGGCGTACATGCACGCCGAGGGGTTCGCGGCGGGCGAGCTGAAGCACGGGCCGATCGCGTTGATCGAGGAGGACCTGCCGGTGGTGGTCATCGCTCCCTCGCCGCGCGGCCGCTCGGTCCTGCACGACAAGATCGTCTCCAACATCCAGGAGATCCGGGCCCGGGGCGCCCGCACGATCGTCATCGCGGAGGAGGGCGACGAGGCGGTCGTCCCGTACGCCGACCACCTGATCCGCGTCCCGGCCACCCCGACCCTGCTCCAGCCGCTGGTCTCGACGGTCCCCCTCCAGGTCTTCGCCTGCGAACTGGCGACGGCCCGCGGCAACGAGGTGGACCAGCCGCGGAACCTGGCGAAGTCGGTGACGGTGGAGTGAGGTGAGGGTCGGGGCCGCTCCCCCCGGAGCGGCCCCGGGGGGTCAGCCCCGTGTCTGCCGGTGGCGGGCGAACACCCGGCGGGTGAGGACGACCAGCGCGACGGTGGGGATGAAGGCGCGCGCTATCGCGGAGGGTTCGTGGACGGCGGCGATCAGGATTCCCACGCCGAAGACCACGTCCACCGTGATCATCAGGATCAGGGGGAGAGGCCAGCTCCGTACCCTCGCCGTCCACGCGCGCCCGCGTCCGCTCCCGGTCTTGGCGGGGGAGGGCTTCCGCTCGGACGGCCGGGGGATCCTCTCCGGGTCCCTGGCCGGCATCCGCACCACCGCCGCCTCGGGAACGGCCGCGTCGACGGCGGCGATCCGCTCGGGCGTCACCCCTCGGTAGAGCGTCGGCTCGATGGTGACCAGAAAGCCGTCGAGGCCGGTCAGCGTGCGGGCCCCGTCGGGGCGAGTGGTCATCGCGGCGCAGGCGTCGTATCGCACCGTCACGACACCGCGCGGCGTCGTCAGGGACACGCCCTCCGTACCGATGGTCAGCGTGACGTCGTCGTTCTCCAGCGAACGGTGCCGGGTGCCGGTCACCGCCTCCTCCGAGTACTGCGGGGCGAGGCTGAAGCCGGCCCAGTCCGCGCCCCGTCCCGGCACTTGGAGCAGACCGGTCGACCACATCTCCCGGGCGACCTCGCGCAGATCGGCCACGGTGACCGCGGCCAGCTCCGCCCGGTGCTCCTCCGGGCTGAGGACGGGCCGGTCGAGGAGCGTGCCCAGCGCGTACGAGGGGAGCATGGCAGCGCCGAGATCCGGGGTCTCGTACACCTTCAGGGCCTTGTTGCGCGCCGAGTCCAGTTCGGCCTGCTCGATTCGGCCCGCGCGCATCCGCGCGAGGACGTCCACGAAGCCGCCGACCACCGCGTCCTGCTTCTGCTCCAGGGAGTCCGCGTACGCGGTGAGGGTGGCGTGGTGGGCGTCGCGGGCTGTGTAGCCGCAGTCGGCGGTGTACGAGTAGCCGCCCTCCTGGCGCAGGTCCTGGAACAGGGCTCGGCCGAGGACGTCGCCGAAGACCGAGGCGGCGGTGGAGCGCCGGACGACCGCGTCGAAGACCACGTGACCGTCGTCGCCCTGGATGTAGGCGGGCGTGACCGGCAGCGCACTCGACGAGGCGGGGGTGGGGAAGCGCGTCCCGGTGGGCAGCGTCAGGTCGAGGCCCTCGGGCACGTGGTCGCTGGTGATCCACAGCACCGCGTTGTCTCTGGTGAAGCGGGTCTGCGCCCAGTGCCGCACCGCGTCCGGGGAGAGCCCGTGGGTGCCCAGCTCGCGGTAGGACGAGAGGCCGTAGCCCTGGGCGCCGTACCGCCACAGCGGCATCTGGTGGTTGGGGCCGGCACCGCGGCTCGCCGACTCCGTCCGCAGGATCTCCTTCTCGGTCTCCAACCGGTGCAGGGGGAGGTCGCGCAGGGCGGCGCAGACGCTGTTGAGGTGGGCGACCACCTCCTCCTCGCTGCCGGTGACGTGGAAGAGGGTGTACGTGTCCGCCGTCGCGCCGTTGTGGTGGACGTCGGTCAGGTTCACGTGGTGCAGCGCGAGGTGTTCGACGAGGTGGGTGATGCCGGTCGTCGCGAGCGTCTCGTCCGCGCGTCCCACCCGGAAGAACAGTCCGGCGGTGATCTCGCCGCGGCGGGGCGCGTAGAGAGTGGGGATGCCCTGGATGGTGGTGCGGTGGACGCACGCGGACGTCTCGGGCTCCGCGCCGGTCAGGTCGTCCGGCGCGGAGCCGGTGATCTCGGTGGTCATCGGGACTCCCCCTGCACGGACAGCGCGGCCTTGCGGTACTTGACGAAGGCGGCCGACGGATCGGACACGTAGTGCCACGGGAACTCCGAGGCCCGGTCACCCAGTTCGAGGAAGTGGGGGAGGGCGTCGGCGTGGTGGCCACCGAGCGAGAAGGCGAGCGCGAACGCGCTGTGCGCGCCGATGCCGTGGAAACCGGGCTGGTACTCCTTGTGCAGCACGGACACCTTGGCGGCGAACCGCAGGTCGTCCCGGACCGGCAGGCCCCGCATGTACGCGGTCCGCTCGATGCCGTCCAGCTCCAGCCAGTGCTCCAGGTGCGCAATGGCGACCAGGGCACCGGCGTGGGAGCCGTCGGGTGCCTCGGCCGCGCAGGTGCGGGCGAAGTCGTGCGCCGTCTCCCAGGTGCCGCCCCATTTCGGGCACACGTTCTGGAGGAGCTGGGTCTGCGCCGGGTAGTGGTGCGGGTGGTGGGCGGACAGCCGGTCGTAGCGCCGCCGGGCCTCCGTCTGCCCCAGCTGCAGCCCGCGCGCGGAGGTCACGCGCACCGTCCAGGCGTGCGCGTATGAGGGGCGCTCCGCGCACACCTCGATCAGGAGCTGCTCGGCCCGCCGCAGCCAGGAGTGGAACTGGCTGAACTGGTCCCGCGAGACGTGCTCGGCGCGGGCGCCGCTGCGGATCTCCCAGCCGATGCGCAGGTAGCGCTCCGCGAGGAGTGTGCGCGCCAGCGGGTCGCCGGGTGAGGCGGCGACGGCCTTCTCCAGGTAGTGCTCGGCCCCGTCGAGGTCGGCCAGTCGGCCCGCGGCGAAGGACCGGTCCTCCTCGGTGGCGAGGCGGGCGAAGAACCCGGCCGTGGCGGGCCAGTCGCCGCGCGTCGCCGCGTCCCGCAGCGGGGCGAGATCGGGCAGGGTGTCGAACGGGTCGAAACGAGGTGGACCGGATATGTCCGGTGCTCCGCTGATGCCGCCGGCCGTACTGGTGGTCACGCTTCCGCCCCCCATGGCGTACTCGGTCGAGTCGCACACCCGCAGGCCCCCCTGCATGTGCGCTCGATGTGAAGTCGCCGCAGGTTAGCAGGGGCGTCGGACACTTCTGTCGGGGTGGACCCGCGTCGGCGCCGGGCCCTTTAGGGTGCCGTCATGAGCATCATCGGGGTCGGGATCGACGTGGCCGAGATCGACCGGTTCCGGGCGTCGCTTGAGCGGACGCCGGGGCTGGCCGAACGTCTCTTCGTGGAGCGGGAGTTGTTGCTGCCGAGCGGTGGGCGGCGGGGTATCGCCTCGCTCGCGGCGCGGTTCGCGGCGAAGGAGGCGCTCGCCAAGGCGCTGGGCGCCCCGGCCGGGCTGTACTGGACGGACGCCGAGGTCTACGTCGAGGACAGCGGCCGGCCCCGCCTGCGGGTGAAGGGCACGGTCGCCGCCCGGGCGGCCGAACTGGGGGTGCGCTCCTGGCATGTGTCGCTCAGTCACGACGCGGGCATCGCCTCGGCGGTGGTGATCGCCGAGGGGTGATTGCCCCTTTCGCCGGGGCGCCCTCCTCGTGGCCGGAGCGGCGCTCCGTGCGGCGGTGCGGGAGACTCGGGAGCATGCGTACTGCGTACAGCGTGGAGACCGTAAGGGCCGCCGAACGGGAGCTGATGGCACGGCTTCCCGAGGGGGCGTTGATGCAGCGGGCCGCCGCCGGACTGGCCGCCGCCTGCGCGGACCTGCTGGGGCGGGTGTACGGCAGCCGGGTGGTGCTGCTGGTCGGCAGCGGCGACAACGGGGGCGACGCCCTCTACGCCGGAGCGCGGCTCGCCCGGCGCGGGGCCGGCGTCACCGCGGTGCTGCTCGCGCCCGACCGGACCCACCCGGAGGGACTCACGGCACTGCTGCGCGCCGGGGGCACGACCGCCGCGCCCGACGCCGCCGAACCCCTGCTGCGCCGCGCCGACCTCGTTCTCGACGGGATCGTCGGGATCGGCGGCAAGGGCGGCCTGCGGCCCGATGCCGCGCGGCTCGCCGAACTCGCCGACGCCTCCCGTGCCGTCGTCGTCGCCGTCGATCTGCCGAGCGGCGTGGAGGCGGACACCGGCGAGGTGCTCGGCGACGCCGTCCGCGCCGACCTGACCGTCACGTTCGGCACGCACAAGCCGGGGCTGCTCGTCGACCCGGCGCGCGGGTACGCCGGTTCCGTCCACCTCGTCGACATCGGGCTCGACCTTCCGGAACAGGCCGACCTGGAAGCCTTGCAGCACTCCGACGTCGCGGCCCGGCTGCCCCGGCCGGGTGCGGCCAGCGACAAGTACCGGCGCGGTGTCGTCGGGATCGCCGCCGGGTCAGCCCGCTATCCCGGTGCCGCCGTGCTCGCCGTCTCCGGTGCGCTGCGCGGCGGTGCCGGTGCCGTGCGGTACGTCGGGCCCGCCGCGGACGCCGTCATCGCGCGGTTCCCCGAGACGCTGGTGTCCGGCGAGGGGCCCGCGAAGGCCGGGCGGGTGCAGGCCTGGGTGGTGGGCCCCGGCATCGGCGACGACGCCACGTCCGTGGCGGAGGTGCTCGCCGCGGACGTGCCGGTCCTGGTGGACGCGGACGCGCTGCGGCTGGCCGACCGGGAGACCGTACGGGCCCGTAGCGCGCCCACCCTGATGACCCCGCACGCCGGCGAGGCCGCCGCGCTGCTCGGGGTCGCCCGTGCGGCGGTGGAGGAGGCGCGGCTCGCCTCGGTGCGGGAGCTGGCGGGGCTGTACGGGGCGACGGTGCTGCTCAAGGGCGCCACCACCCTGGTCGCCGGTCCGGTCGGCGGCCCGGTCCGGGTGAACGCGACCGGCACGGCGTGGCTGGCCACCGCCGGAAGCGGGGACGTCCTGTCCGGGCTCGCGGGGTCGCTGCTGGCCTCCGGCCTGTCCGCCCTCGACGCCGGAAGCGTGGCCGCCTACCTGCACGGCCTGGCGGGCCGCTTCGCGGCGGACGGCGCCCCCGCCGGCGCCCACGACGTGGCGGCGGCGGTCCCGGAGGCGTGGCGGGACGTGACGGACTGAGGGGTCCGAAACCGCCGACCGGTTGATCGGCGGAGCGGCCCGCGTGGGCGAGGAGAGGGCCGCGTTGCACAGATCGGGGGACCCTTTGCGCGCGGCTCACCCCGGGGCGTCGGCTCGTTGCGTATGGCTGATCGCATGATGAGCAGACGAATGGCGTGTCCGGTGGTCGCGGTGCTGCTGGCGGTGGTGGCGGCCGTGCCCGTGGGGACGGCCACGGCCGCGCCGGGACCGCCCCCGCCCGCGGGCGGCCGCGCGCTGACCGGACCGGCGTCGCCCGCCACGGCGGGGCGCACCACGGTGGGGCGCACCACGGTGGAGTGCGCCGCGGGGAAGGGCCCGTACCAGCGGCAGGTCGAACGGTGGCTGAAGTTGGCCGTGGACGGCAGGCAGTCCGCCGCGGACTGCGAGGCCGTGCGGGCCTTCCAGACGAAGCAGGGCATCAAGCCGGCGAACGGTTACGCCGGCCCTGTCACCTGGGCCCGGATGCGCCTGCTGTCCGCCCGCACCAGCCCGACGGATACGGGGGCGGAGGGGGCGACCGGCGCCGTGGCGGACCCTGCGACCAGCCCTGCGAGCGGCACGGCGACCGGCGAGGCGACCAGCCCGGCCGGCGGCCCCGCGACCAGTGCCGCGACCGGTGCGTCCGCCGGTGCCGTGGCCGCCGGTGGCTGCCCCGTCCGCTCCTACCGGGTCGCGTGCGTCGATCTCAAGCGTCAGCTCACCTGGGTGCAGAAGGGCGGCAAGACCCTTTTCGGGCCGGTGGCGATGCGCAGCGGCGGCGCCGGACACCGCACCCGAACCGGCTGGTTCCGGATCTACTGGAAACACAAGAACCACTGGTCGTCGCTGTACAACGCGCCCATGCCGTACGCCCAGTTCTTCAGCGGCGGCCAGGCCTTCCACGCCGTCTACGGCAGCATCCACACCACCGGCGGTTCGATGGGCTGCGTGAACCTCCGGCTCGCCGACGCACGCAAACTTTGGAGCGTCCTCAAGACCCGTGACCACGTGTACGTGTGGGGCCGCAGGCCCGGCAGCTAGGGAGCCGTTCGGGCCGGTCGGGGGCCACCGCCGGGCCCGTCGCGGGGGCCGGTGCCGGAAGGGTGTCGTGGCCCTCTGAGAGACTGGGGCGCGATGACAGAGACAGCACACCCGCGGACGGCCCCCCTGCGCGCCCGCGCCGAGATCGATCTGGCCGCCCTGCGGGCCAACGTGCGGGCCTTGCGCGCCCACGCGCCGACGGCGGCCCTGATGGCCGTGGTCAAGTCCGACGCGTACGGCCACGGCGCGGTCCCGTGCGCCCGCGCGGCGCGCGAGGCGGGCGCCACCTGGCTCGGCACCGCCACCCCGGAGGAGGCGCTCGCGCTCCGCGCGGCCGGGATCCCGGGCCGCATCATGTGCTGGCTCTGGACCCCGGGCGGTCCCTGGGCCGAGGCGATCGAGGCCGACCTCGACGTGTCGGTCAGCGGCATGTGGGCGCTGCGCGAGGTCACGGCCGCCGCCGAGGCCGTCGGCGCGCCCGCGCGGGTGCAGCTCAAGGCCGACACCGGCCTCGGCCGCGGCGGCTGCCAGCCCGCCGACTGGCCGGAGCTCGTCGCCGCGGCCCTCGCCGCCGAGGCCCGCGGGCTCCTCACCGTCACCGGCCTCTGGTCGCACCTCGCCTGCGCCGACGAGCCGGGACACCCCTCGATCCAGGCCCAACTCACGCTGTTCCGCGAGATGGTGGCCCACGCCGAGCAGCAGGGCGTGCGCCCCGAGGTGCGGCACATCGCCAACTCGCCCGCGACGCTGACCCTCCCCGAGAGCCACTTCGACCTCGTACGGACCGGGATCGCGGTCTACGGGATCTCGCCGAGCCCCGAGGTCGGGACCCCGGGCGACTTCGGACTGCGCCCCGTGATGACGCTGAGCGCGTCGCTGGCCCTCATCAAGCACGCCCCGGCCGGCCACGGCGTGAGCTACGGCCATCACTACGTCACCCCCGGCGAGACCACCCTCGGCCTGGTCCCCGTCGGCTACGCGGACGGCATCCCGCGGCACGCCTCCGGTACCGGGCCGGTGCTGGTCGCCGGCAAGTGGCGCACGGTCGCGGGCCGGGTGGCGATGGACCAGTTCGTCGTCGACCTCGGTGGTGACGAGCCCGAACCCGGCACGCGGGCGGTCCTGTTCGGGCCCGGCGACCGGGGCGAGCCGACCGCCGAGGACTGGGCCCGTGCCGCGGGCACGATCGCGTACGAAATCGTCACGCGCATCGGAACCCGCGTTCCCCGCGTCTACGTGAAGGTGAACGAGGAACAAGTGGGGTAACACCCCTGGGCCGACAGGCACGCGGGACCCGACGGGCGGTGGGCGCGGGTGGCGCGCGCCCTTCGGATGCCGGGCCGGCAGCGCACGGCCGAGAGCCGACAGCGGGAACGAGGAGGAGCGGGACGTGAGCGAGAGCAGCGCGGAGGCTGTCGTGAGTGCGGCCTCGGCCGCCGCCTCCGCCGGGAACTGGCGCAGGGCAGGGGTGGCCGGCGCCGCGATAGGCGTGGTCGCGGCGGGGGCCGCGGCCGGAGTCGCGATAGAGCGGCTCACGGTCGGCCGCGGCATGCGCAGGAAGGCCCGTCTCGCCCTCGACTCGGCCGGCCCGTACGGCGCCCTGCGCGGCACCCCCGGCAAGGCGTTCGCCGAGGACGGCACCGAGCTGTACTACGAGGTCGACGAGGCCGAGCCGGAGGCACCGCTCGGTCCGCGCCGGCGCCGGCTCTTCGGCCGCAAGGCCCCCGCCCCCGTCACCGTCGTCTTCAGTCACGGCTACTGCCTGAACCAGGACTCCTGGCACTTCCAGCGGGCCGCGCTGCGCGGGGTGGTGCGCACGGTGCACTGGGACCAGCGCAGCCACGGACGCTCCGGGCGGGGCGCGGCCCAGCTGAAGGACGGCACGCCGGTCACCATCGACCAGCTCGGCGGCGACCTGAAGGCCGTCATCGACGCGGCGGTGCCCGAGGGCGCGATCGTGCTCGTCGGGCACTCCATGGGCGGCATGACGGTGATGGCCCTCGCCGACCGGTTCCCCGAGCTGATCCGCGACCGGGTCGCCGCCGTCGCCCTGGTCGGCACGTCGTCGGGGCGGCTCGGCGAGGTCAACTTCGGGCTGCCGGTCGCGGGCGTCAACGCCGTCCGGCGGGTGCTCCCCGGTGTGCTGAAGGCGCTCGGGCAGCAGGCCGCCCTGGTGGAGCGCGGACGGCGGGCCACCGCCGACCTGTTCGCCGGCGTCATCAAGCGCTACTCGTTCGCCGGCCGGGACGTCGACCCGGCGATCGAGCGGTTCGCCGAACGGATGATCGAGGGCACGCCGATCGACGTGGTGGCCGAGTTCTACCCGGCCTTCACCGACCACGACAAGACGGCCGCGCTCGCGCACTTCGCCGAGCTGCCCGTCCTCGTCCTCGCCGGCGTCAAGGACCTGGTGACGCCGAGCGAGCACAGCGAGGCCATCGCCGACCTGCTGCCGGACGCCGAGCTGGTGCTCGTCCCCGACGCGGGACACCTCGTCATGCTGGAGCATCCCGAGGTCGTCACCGACCGCCTCGCCGACCTCCTCGTACGCGCGGGAGCCGTCCCGGCAGGAGCTACGGTGGGTGGCTATGGAAGCACCAGCAGCAGCGCACAACCCGGCTGAGTCCACGCGGGACGGGGCCGGCGCGCAGATCACCGTGACCTCCCCCGAACAGATGCAGGAGCTGGGCCGCAGGCTGGCCGGGCTGCTGCGCGCCGGCGACCTCGTGATGCTGAACGGCGAGCTGGGCGCGGGCAAGACCACGCTGACCCGGGGGCTCGGCGAGGGGCTCGGCGTGCGCGGCGCGGTCACCTCCCCGACCTTCGTCATCGCCCGGGTGCACCCCTCCCTCGTCGACGGACCGCCGCTCGTGCACGTCGACGCGTACCGCCTGGGCGGCGGGCTCGACGAGATGGAGGACCTCGACCTCGACGTCTCGCTCTCCGACTCCGTGATCGTCGTGGAGTGGGGCGAGGGCAAGGTCGAGGAGCTGACCGACGACCGGCTGAACATCGTCATCCACCGCGCGGTCGGCGACACCACGGACGAGGTGCGGCACGTGACGCTCACCGGCCTCGGCGAGCGCTGGGCCACCGCCGCCCTGGGCGCCCTCACCGACTGACCGACTGACCGGCACGAGCACCGGGGCGACCGGCCGGGACCACGGCCGCGTCGCCGTGCGGTTCGTACGTTCGGCCAAGTATCCGACAGGACGTCGGCAAGATATTGCGTTCGGTGTCCCGCCCGTGGTCACATGGACTCCAGTGCGTGGTTAGGTCTACCTAACCACGCTGGCCCCCGAAGCCCCAGGAGGCGTCCATGTCGGCTTCAGAGTCGGCCGCAGTGCCGGCCGCGGACCGTGACGTGCCGGTGGTGCCGCGCGCGACGGGCGGGGTGTCGATGAGGGATCTGCTGGCGGCCTCCGCCGCGGCGGAGGCGATCTCCCGGCCGCCCCGCGCCCCCTTGGGCGAGCCGCGTGCCACGGACCGCGCTCACCGGGCCGCCGCCGAGGAACCTCGCAGGGCCGCCTGACGGATCCGCCGGCTCGCCGGGCCGTACCGTCGCCGTGCCGTCCTACTTGATGACGACGACCTTCTCGCCCACGGTCGCGAACTCCCACATCACGTCGGCGTCGGCGCGCGACGTCCGGATGCCGCCGAGCTTCTTGCTGGGGTCGGGCGCGGTCGTGGAGCCGTCGACCGCCGCGCTGAACCCGATCGCGACGCCGTTGACCAGCGTGAACCGTACGAGGTGCTCGATCTGCACGCCGTCGGACCCGGTGACCGAGCCCGCCCGCGTCGTCACGGCGTAGGTGCCCGGCGTCGGGTCGACCGTGCCGGGGGTGACCTCGAAGGTGCGCCGCACCTTGTTGCCCGCGCCGACCAGCCACACCCGGTCGTCGTCGGTCGAGTAGACGACCCGCTCGCCGCTGCCGGACCGGCCGGGCAGCGCGGCGGGGTTCTTCTTGTCCCGGGGCGCCTTGGACGTGGAGGCCTTCGGCGTCGCGCTCGCGTTCGGTTTGCCCAGGGTGTCCGGAACGCTCGCGGACGCCTGGTAGGCGAGGAAGCCGACTGCGGCGACTGCCGCCACGGTGAGCCCGGCCACGAATCCCGAGCTGCTCCTAGCCACCTTGTGTGCCCACCTCTCGACCTTCGTACGTCTTTGCTGTGACGGTAGCAGCCGAGGGACGGGACTCCCGGGCGGCCGTACGTCCGGCTCGGGCGCCGTAGGCTGTTTGCGTGCTCTTGCTCGCTCTGGATACCGCCACTCCCGCCGTCACCGTCGCCCTGCACGACGGGACGGCCGTCGTCGCCTCGTCGAGCCAGGTGGACGCGCGACGGCACGGGGAACTGCTGCTGCCGGCCGTCGACCGGGTGCTCACCGCGGCCGGTCTCGGGCTGGACGCCGTCACCGGCGTCGTCGTGGGCGTCGGCCCCGGCCCGTACACCGGCCTGCGTGTCGGCCTCATGACCGCCGACACCTTCGGACTCGCCCTCGGCGTGCCCGTCCACGGCCTGTGCACCCTCGACGGGCTCGCGTACGCGGCCGACGTGGAGGGTCCCTTCGTCGTCGCCACGGACGCCCGCCGCAAGGAGGTCTACTGGGCGCGGTACACCGATCCCCGCACCCGGGTGTCGGACCCCGCCGTGGACCGCCCCGCCGAGATCGCCGAGTCGGTCGCCGGGCTGCCCGCCGTCGGCGCGGGCGCCCTCCTCTACCCCGACACCTTCCCGGACGCCCGCTCGCCCGAGCACGTCTCGGCCGCCGCGCTCGCCTCGCTGGCCGCCGAGAGACTGGCCGCGGGCGAGGAACTGGAGCCGCCCCGGCCGCTGTACCTGCGCCGCCCGGACGCCCAGGTGCCCAAGAACTACAAGGTGGTCACCCCCAAGTGACCGCCGAGCTGCGCGAGATGCGCTGGTGGGACATCGATCCCGTACTGGAGCTGGAGAAGGAACTCTTCCCCGTCGACGCCTGGTCCCGGGGCATGTTCTGGTCCGAGCTGGCCCACGCGCGCGGGCCGCAGGCCACCCGCCGCTACCTGGTGGCCCGCGACGGCGACCTCCTCGTCGGGTACGCGGGGCTCGCCGCCTCGGGCGACCTCGGCGACGTGCAGACCATCGCCGTGCGCCGGGACCAGTGGGGCACCGGCCTCGGCGCCCGGCTCCTCACCGAGCTGCTGCGGGCCGCGAGCGCCTTCGACTGCGCCGAGGTCATGCTCGAGTGCCGCGTGGACAACGTGCGCGCGCAGAAGCTCTACGAGCGCTTCGGCTTCGAGCCCATCGGCTTCCGGCGCGGCTACTACCAGCCGGGGAACGTGGACGCCCTGGTGATGCGCCTGCACGACCCCTCCTCCTCCGTACAAGGAACAGAGACCCATGGCTGACGAACCTCTCGTCCTCGGCATCGAGACCTCCTGCGACGAGACCGGTGTCGGCATCGTCCGCGGCACCACGCTGCTCGCGGACGCGATCGCGTCGAGCGTCGACGAGCACGCCCGCTTCGGCGGTGTCGTGCCCGAGGTCGCCTCCCGTGCGCACCTGGAGGCGATGGTGCCGACCATCGAGCGGGCGCTGAAGGAGGCCGGGGTCTCGGCCAGGGACCTGGACGGCATCGCCGTCACCGCGGGGCCCGGTCTCGCCGGCGCGCTGCTCGTCGGTGTCTCGGCCGCCAAGGCGTACGCGTACGCGCTCGGCAAGCCGCTGTACGGCGTCAACCACCTCGCCTCCCACATCTGCGTGGACCAGCTGGAGCACGGCGCGCTGCCCGAGCCGACGATGGCCCTGCTGGTGTCCGGCGGGCACTCCTCGCTGCTGCTCTCCACCGACATCACCTCCGACGTACGGCCGATGGGCGCGACCATCGACGACGCGGCCGGCGAGGCCTTCGACAAGATCGCGCGCGTGCTGAACCTCGGCTTCCCCGGCGGTCCGGTCATCGACCGGTACGCGAAGGAGGGCGACCCGAAGGCGATCGCGTTCCCGCGCGGCCTGACCGGTCCGCGCGACCCGGCGTACGACTTCTCCTTCTCCGGTCTGAAGACCGCCGTGGCCCGTTGGATCGAGGCCAAGCGGGCGGCGGGGGAGGACGTGCCGGTGCGCGACGTCGCCGCGTCCTTCCAGGAGGCCGTGGTGGACGTGCTCACCCGCAAGGCCGTGCGGGCCTGCAAGGACCAGGGTGTCGACCACCTGATGATCGGCGGCGGGGTGGCCGCCAACTCGCGGCTGCGCGTGCTGGCCCAGGAGCGCTGCGAGGCCGCCGGGATCCGGCTGCGGGTGCCGCGCCCGAAGCTGTGCACGGACAACGGCGCCATGGTGGCCGCGCTCGGCGCCGAGATGGTCGCCCGCAACCGCGCCGCCTCCGACTGGGACCTGTCCGCGGACTCCTCCCTGCCGGTGACCGACCCGCACGTGCCGGGGCACGCGCACACGCACGATCACGTGCACGAGGTCTCGAAGGAGAACCTCTACTCGTGACCGTCGCGCTGATGTGGGAGGCCCGGGCGGTGGCCGGCCGGGGCGAGGACCTGCTCGCCTGGGTGCGGCGGCAGGAGCTCGCGGGGGAGCCGGTCCGCCGCGAGCTCCTGCGGGCGCCGCAGGACCGGGTCCTCGTCATCACCTGGTGGGACGCCGCCTACGACGCCGACCTGCCGGAACTGCCCGAGCCCGACGGGGAATTGGTGACCCGAGCCGTGCACCGGTGGCGGTTCGAGTCGGTGACCGAGGACTGACGGGGGCCGACCGGCACCGGCGGAGCCATTGCCGGAGCCGCCCCGCGGAGACGGTGGACC
This sequence comes from Streptomyces sp. NPDC048643, assembly GCF_040650615.1. NCBI lineage: Bacteria > Bacillati > Actinomycetota > Actinomycetes > Kitasatosporales > Streptomycetaceae > Streptomyces > Streptomyces sp. NPDC048643. The sequence goes on along the minus strand of NZ_JBEZHO010000021.1, from coordinate 109,303 downwards.
TGATCCCCCCGACCCCCAGAGGGCACCCCGGACCCGTCCGCGGGAGCGTCCGCGTGCACCTCAGGCGCCCGTCGTCACCTCGCACCGCAGCCGCCGGTCCTGGCCCGTCACCCGTCGCGGTCCGGTCAGCGTCAGTCGCGTGGTGTGCCGCGCCTCCGCGCTCGACGCCCCCAGCCGCAGCTCCAGCGCTCCCGGCTCGACCACCCGCTCGCCCGCGCGGTCGGTGAAGGCCGACAGGTCCGCGTGGAAGCCGAAGGTGACCCGGCGCGACTCACCGGGCGCCAGGTCCAGGCGCCGGTAGCCGATCAGGCGCACGTCCGGACGCGTCACCGACGCCACCGGGTCGTGCAGGTAGAGCTGGACGACCTCGGTGCCGTCGCGGTCACCCGTGTTGCGGACGCTGAGCGAGACGTCGTACGAGCCGTCCGTCGTGATCTCGGCGTCTGCTCCCTGGAAGTCCTCCCAGGCGAACGACGTGTACGAGCGGCCGTGGCCGAAGGCGTGCAGCGGGGTCGGGTCCAGGTTGCTGACCTCGTTCGCGAGGCCGAGCGGGGGCTGGAGGTAGGTCCAGGGCTGTGATCCGGGCAGCCGCGGCACGCTCACCGGGAGCCGTCCCGAGGGGTTGACGCGTCCGGACAGCACGCCGGCCACCGCCGGGCCGCCCTCCTCGCCCGGGAAGAACGCCTGCACCACCGCGCCCAGCCGGCCGTCCCAGCGGCCCAGCGCGTAGGGGCGGCCGGTCAGCAGGACGAGAACCACCGGAACGCCGGTGGCGACCAGCGCGTCCAGCAGTTCGCCCTGTACGCCGGGCAGCCGGAGGTCCGCGGCGTCGCAGCCCTCACCGGAGGTGCCCCGGCCGAACAGTCCGGCCCGGTCGCCGAGGACCGCCACGCACACGTCCGCCTCGGAGGCCCGCGCCACCGCCTCCGCGAAGCCGGACGTGTCGGGGTCCGAGACGCCACAGCCTTCGGCGAACGTGACCTTGGTGTCCGGGAGTTCGGATCGCAGGGAGTCGAGGACGGTGGGGATGTCGATGCCGGCCGGCACCTCGGGGTGGTGCGTGAGCACATGGGACGGGAAGGAGTAGCAGCCGAGCATCGCGAGCGGGTCCGCCGCGCGGGGGCCGACGACCGCGACACGGATCCCGGGGGCCAGCGGCAGCACCCCGGCCGGGTTGTCCAGCAGGACCACCGACGCCTCGGCCAGCCGGCCGGCCAGGTCGCGGTTGGCCGTCGAGTCCAGATCGACCGGGCCCGCCGACTCCGGCCTCCAGTCCTCGTCCAGAAGGCCCAGCTCGCACTTCTGCAGCAGCACACGGCGGGCCGCCCGGTCGATCAGCGCCTCCGGGGTGCTTCCCCGGCGTACGGCGTCCACCAGCGGCTTTCCGTAGCAGTTCACCGTCGGCAGTTCGACGTCGATGCCCGCCTCCAGCGCCGCGTGGGCCGCCTCGGCCGGGCTCGCGGCGACCCGGTGCAGCGTCTGCAGGAAACCGACACCGAAGTAGTCGGCGACCACGGTTCCGGTGAAGCCCCACTCCTCCCGCAGGAGTTCGGTCAGCAGCCGCGCGTCCGCCGACGCGGGCACGCCGTCCGTCTCGTTGTACGCCGCCATCACCGAACGGGCGCCGCCCTCGCGCAGTGCCATCTCGAACGGCGGCAGCGTGACGTCCGCGAGCTCCCGTCCGCCCGCCCGCACCGGAGCCAGGTTCCGCCCGCCCGCCGAGGACGCGTACCCGGCGAAGTGCTTCAGGGTGGCGACGATCCCGGCCGACTCCAGGCCCCGCACGTACGCCGTGCCGATCGTGCCCACGAGGTACGGGTCCTCGCCGATCGTCTCCTCCACCCGGCCCCAGCGCAGGTCGCGGACCACGTCGAGGACGGGGGCCAGGCCCTGGTGCACGCCGACCGAGCGCAGGTCGTCGCCGATGCGCCGGCCCAGCTCCTCGACCAGTCCCGGGTCGAAGGTGGCTCCCCAGGCGAGGGGGACGGGATAGGCCGTCGCGCGCCAGGCGGTGAATCCCGCCAGGCACTCCTCGTGGGCGACCGCCGGGATGCCGAAGCGGCCGGCGTCGGCGATCGCGCGCTGGGCGCGGGCCAGCGCCCGCGCGCCCAGCTCCGGGTCCACCGGGGCCGTGCCGAAGGAGCGGGTCAGCTGGCCGAGCCCGAGCGTGATCAGTTCGTCCCAGTCGTGGCCGGCGGTCATCTCGTGCTGGAGCGGGGCGACCCCGTCGCCGTCCGTGGCCGCGCCCACCCACACGCCGTACAGCTGGGCGGTCTTCTCCTCCAGGGTCATCCGGGAGAGCAGGTCGTCGACGCGGACGGCGGCGGTCAGCGAGGGATCGCGCCAGGGAGCGGTGGTCATGAAACTCCTGTCAGGGAAAAGGGGGTCGACTGCCCCTGGTCGTACACGTTCACTTGCCGCCCACACCCATGAGGCCGCCGACCAGCGCGCGGCGGGCCACCAGGTACACGACGAAGATCGGGACACCGGAGAGGACCACGGAGGCCAGCAGCGCGGGGATGTTCACGCCGAACTCGCTCACGTAGTTGAACAGGCCGAGGGTCAGCACCCGTGGGCCGTCGGACTGCGTGAAGATCAGCGGGAAGAGGAGGCCGTTCCAGGCCTGTAGCGCCGCGTAGACGACCACGGTGCTGATGCCCCCCTTGGCCAGCGGGACGACCAGCTGGAACAGCATCCGGGTGGTGGAGGCGCCGTCCAGTCCCATCGCCTCGTACAGGTCCTCCGAGATGTCCCGCAGCGTGCCGGTCAGGATCAGAACCGACACCGGCATCGCGAAAGCGGCCGTCGGCAGAATGATCGCGAGCAGGCTGTCGTACAGGTCCAGCTTGGCGATCATCAGGTAGAGGGGGACCACGACGGCCTGCGCCGGGATCGCCACGCCCAGCAGGAACAGCCGGAAGGCGGCTCCCGACCACACGCTCCGGGTCCGTACGGCGACGTACGAGAGCGGGACGCAGAGCACCAGGACGATCGCCACGACGGCGGCCGCCACGAGCGCGGTGTTCCACAGAAGGTGGCCGAAGCCGTTGTGCAGGACGGTGTCGTAGTTGTCCAGGGTCGGGTGGGACGGCGGCTTCAGGGCGTTGTGGCCCAGCGCCTCGCTCTGGTGGGTGAGCGACGCCGAGATCATCGCGTAGACCGGAACGAGCACGACGGCCAGCCAGATCACCGAGCCGAGGCCGGCGAGCGGGTTGGCACGCCTCGACCAGTGCCTGCGGCGGCGCGGGGTCCGATCGGTGCCCGGGGCCGGGCCCGTCTTCACGGGGCGCTGCAACGTGTCGTGCGACACCTCGTCACATTCCTTCCCTGGTGCTGCGCATGGCGCCGAAGCCGGACAGCCTCACCATCAGCAGGGACAACGCGGTCGCCGCGATCACCAGGAACGAGGCGATCGCGCTCGCGTAGCCGAAGTCGTAGCTCTTGAAGCCCGCCTGGTACATCAGGTACGGCAGGATCGCGGTGTCGGTGCCGGGTCCGCCCTGGGTGAGGATCAGGACCGTCTCGAAGTACGTGAGCGAGCCGACGATCATCAGCACACCGGACGTGGTGGCCGTGTTGCGCAGCTGCGGCAGCGTGATCGAGAAGAACTGGCGCAGGCGTCCGGCGCCGTCGATGGCCGCCGCCTGGTAGAGCACCTCGGGGATCTGCCGTGCGCCGCCCTGGTAGATCAGCGTGTGGAACGGGATGAACTGCCAGCCGCCGACGAACACGATCGCGAGGAACGCGCCACTGGTCGTACCGAGCGTGTCCGCGTGGATGATGCCGAAGTTCGGGTCGAGCAGGGCGTAGAACAGCAGCGAGATCGCTGTGGACGACAGCAGGAACGGCGTGAAGAAGATCGCCGAGAGGATCGCGCGGTTGCGCTGCCTGCCGGCCGCCCACACGCCCAGCAGCAGCGAGAGCACCGTCTGGAACGCCCAGCTCACCACGGTCAGCGCCACGGTGACCGTCAACGACTGGGTGAGCCGGTCGTCGTTCAGCAGCTTGCGCCAGTTCGCCAGGCCGACCGGGCGGGGGTCGCCCAGACCGTTCCACTGGGTGAAGGAGAGGTAGAAGGCCAGGACCATCGGGGCGACGGCGAAGAACGCGAAGAACAGGATGGCGGGCAGGGCCAGTGCGGCGTTCGGGCGGCCGGCCCCGTCGCGTGCGGCGGAGCGGGGGCGGCCCGTGGTGCGCGGGCCGCCCTTGACGTGCGCTGTGCTCACTTCAGCCCCTGGAGCGCGGACACGAACTGCGCCGGCGAGGACTTGCCCACGAACAGCTTGTTGACCTCGGTGAGCATCGGGGTCGACACGTTCGGGGCGACCGCCTGGTCCCAGCTCAGCGTGAACGCCGGTGCGTCCTGCACCATCTGGTACTGGAACGTGGCGAACTCCGGGTTGGGGGAGGCGTTCAGCAGACTCTCCGCGTTCGAGGTGGCCGGGACGTCGCCGTTGGCGATGAGTTCCTTGGTGTAGGCCTCGGAGGCGCTGTCCCGCAGGAAGGCGATCGCCGCGTCCTTGTTGGAGGTACGGGCGTTCACCGACCAGTAGTTGGTGGGGTTGCCGACCACGTTGCGGATGTCGCCGGCGCCGCCCTCGATCTTCGGGAAGGCGCACCATCCCAGGTTCTTCCTGGCGAAGTCCGGGAACTTGCCGAGCTGCGTGGAGTACTCCCACGATCCCATCAGGTGCATCGCCGCCCTGCCCTTGGCGAAGACCGCGGGGGCGCCGCCGTTGCCGTAGCCCACCGAGCTGTAGCCCTTCCCGAAGGCCCCGTCGTCGATCAGTTCCTTGACGGTCTGGGCGGCCTTGAGGACGGCCGGGTCGCCCCAGCCGGACGCGTCACCGTTCTTGATCTTGTCGAAGACGTCGGGGCCGCCGATCCGGTCGACCAGGTACTCCAGCCACATCAGCTCGGGCCAGATGTCCGAGCCGCCCAGCGCGAACGGGGTGATCTTCGCCTTCTTCAGCTTGGCGTTGATGTCGAGCAACTGGTCCCAGGTGGTGGGCGGCTGGAGCTTGTGCTCCTCGAAGACCGTCTTGTTGTAGAAGAGGATCACGGGCTGCATGCCCCGCATCGGCACGCCGTAGTTCTTGCCGTCCAGGCCGCCCGCGCTGAGCACCGACGGCAGGAAACCGCTCTTGAGCACCGGGTCGGACGCGATGACGTCGGTCAGGTCGACCAGCTGGCCGGCGTCCTTGTACGCCTTGATCGAGCCGCCGCCCCAGTTGAAGAACACGTCGGGGGCGTTGGGCGAGCCCATCGCGGTGCGCAGCTTCGCCGGGTAGTCCGTGGCGGGCACCTTCTGCAGCTTGACCGTGCCCTTGGTCTTCTTCGCCGCGGCCGACGCGTTGAACCGGCTGACGGACTTGACCTGGATCTTCGCCGCGTCGTCCCCGTAGACGAACGCGGTGAGCGTGCCGCCGCCGCCCGAGCCGTCGTCGGAGCCGCAGGCGGTGAGCCCGCCGACGGAGGCCAGGGCGGTCGCGCCCGCGCCGAGGAACCAACGTCTGCTGTAGGACTCCATGGGACGGCACCTCTCGGTATGCGCGAGGACTCCACGACGAGCCGACGCGAATGTTTCGAGCTGAACTTCGAATGTTCCGGGAACGTAGGGCGATCCGGAGGGTTCGTCAAGAGGTCGCGCAGGGATACGATCGCGGACATGAAGCCTGGGAATGCGGTGGAAGCAAGGACGGCGACGCTCGCCGAGATCGCCCGCGAGGCAGGGGTGTCGGCCCCGACTGTTTCGAAGGTGCTCAACGGCCGCGCCGATGTCGCCCCGGCGACCCGCAGTCGTGTCGAGGAGCTGCTGCGCGACCACGGGTACCGGCGGCGCAGGGCGGAGTCGACGCGGTCGCCCCTCATCGACCTCGTCTTCCACGAGCTGGAGAGCGCCTGGGCGATGGAGGTCATCCGGGGCGTCGAGAACGTCGCCCGGGACGAGGGACTGAGCGTGGTGCTGTCCGAGAGCGCCGGCCGGCTGACCCCGGGCCGGACCTGGGCCGACCAGGTCGCGGCGCGCCGCCCCTACGGCGTGATCCTGGTGCTGTCCGGCCTCGACGAGTCCGGGCGTGCGCTGCTGACCAGCAGATCCGTGCCGTTCGTCGTGATGGATCCGGCCGGTGACCCGGGCGACGGCGTGCCGTCCATCGGTGCCACCAACTGGCACGGGGGCCTCGCCGCGACGCGCCATCTGATCGAGCTGGGTCACACCCGGATCGGCGCGATCACCGGGCCCTCGCAGATGATGTGCAGCCGCGCCCGGGTGGACGGCTACCGTGCCGCGCTGGAGACGGCGGGGCTGCCCGTCGACGCCGGTCTGATCCTCCCCGGCACCTTCCATCACGAGAGCGGCTACCGGGCCGGGCTCGAACTCCTGCGTCGGCCCGACCGGCCCACGGCCGTCTTCGCCGGCAACGACCTCCAGGCGCTCGGCCTCTACGAGGCGGCCCGCGAACTGGGGCTGCGGATTCCCGAGGATCTGAGTGTCGTCGGCTTCGACGATCTTCCGGTGGCGCGGTGGGTGGGACCGCCGCTGACGACCGTACGGCAGCCGCTGACGGAGATGGCCGAGGCGGCGGCGAAGCTGGTGCTCGAACTGGGCCGCCAGGAAAGGCCCGCGGCCGGGACGCGGATGGAGCTGGCGACCAGCCTGGTGGTCCGCAGCAGCACGGGGGCGCCTCCGGCGTGAACGGTGGGGCCGGGGAGCGGCTTCCCCTCCTGCCCTCGGGACTCGGTCGGACTTGTTGCCGAAACTTTCGAAGACGCCTGTCGGGAGAGAGTGACCCCGGAGCACCGCCCCGGCCGGCTCCCCGCGCGTGACGCCCCGGGCCGGTCCCCTGCGAGAGGCGCCCCCGGTGCGAGAGACACCTCCCCCGCGAGAGAACCGTTCCGCCGCGAGAGCCGCCCGCCTCCCCGACGCGGAGGCACAGGAGCCGTGAGCCTCGCTGTCACAGCCGGTTCCGAACGGGCCCGTCCGAACGGCCCCCTTCCGAACAGCTCATTCCCCTTGGTTCCTTCGGGGGGTGCCGGCCGGTGCCGCGTACAACCAATGCGCCGACCGGCGAGTCTCGTGCGGTGAGCCTGAGACCGTGACGGGAGGGCCTCCTGATGAATTCCCCGCGTCGACGCACGCGTTGGGCGGGACCCCTCGCCGTGGTCCTGCTGGCCCTGGTCGCGCCCACCGGGCGCGGTCCCGCGGGTGCGACGACGGTGCCCGTCACGCCCGCGTTCGTCCCGGTCCCCGCCGCCTCTCCCGTGCGCGAGGACTTCGACGGTGACGGATACCCGGACCTCGCGGTCGCCGACGGCCACGCCACGGTCGACGGACGGCACGGCGCCGGCCGCGTCACCGTGCTGTACGGCGGCCCGGACGGGGTGTCCCCGGGGGACGCCGGCCGGCGGGCCGTGATCAGCCGGGCCGCCCGGGGGGTTCCGGGCGCACCGGTCGCGGGGGAGGGCTTCGGGTCCCGGATCGCGCGGGGGGACCTGGACGCCGACGGCTACGCGGACCTGGTCGTCACGACCGCTGGAACGAGGGACGCGGTGATCGTCTGGGGCGGCCCGCACGGGCTGTCCGGCGCCACCTCGGTGCCCGCCGCCACCGCGCAGACGGGCGACTTCGACGGCGACGGCCTGCTGGACCTGGTGCTCCTCCGCCCCGCCCACGGCGACGGCGCCGCGGGCACCCGGGCGACCGTCTGGACCGGCCCGGTGCGCCGTACGGGCGTCCCCGCCCGGGCGGCCGCGCTCGACCCCGGCGGACTCGCGCACGTCGGTGTCGTCGGGGTCGCCACCGGGGACGTCGACGGCGACGGCCGCGACGACCTGGTGCTCTCCGCGCACTGCGGCGCGGGCACCTCCTGCACGTACGTCTACCGCTCCACCGCCGCCGGGCCGGTCCGCACCGCCGGACACCGCGGTGGCCCCGCCGACGCCGTGGCCGTCGGCGACCTCGACGGGGACGGTTACGCGGACGTCGTCGTGGACGTCGGCATCCGGACCGATCCCGATGCCGATGCCGATCCCGCTTCCGGTGCCGAGCCAGCCCGCCGGCTCGACATCGCGCACGGCTCCGCCGCCGGCCTCGGCGAGGGTGCCGCGTGGACGACAGTGAGGGTGTCGCCGACCCCTGACGGCCCCGCGTCGGCGGGAGCCGGCGTGCGCGTCGGCGGCTCCCGAGCCGGGGCGCTGCTCCTGGACACCGACGCCGACGGCTGCGCCGACCTGGCCGCCCCGGCACCCGGCGAGCACGCCGGCGGCGGCACGTTCCGCGCCCTCTCCGGCTGCCCGGCGGGAGCCGTCCCGGACGCGGTCCCCAGGCGCTGACCTCGTCCGGAGAAGAGACTTTCGAGGGAGACGACAAAAACTTCGAGGAAATGCCGGGACGGTGTCGAAACCGTCCTCCCCCGATCGACGCACAGGTGAGAGGCGGGGACGGACCCCGTCCCCGAGAGCCACCGAAACACGAGGAGTCACCATGCCCCGCTACCTGTCGCTCGTCCAGATCGACGAGAGCACCGCGCCCGCCGAGGGCCCCAGCCCCGAGCTGATGCAGCGCATGGGCGAACTCATCGAGGAGATCACCAAGGCGGGCGTCATGCTGGAGACCGAGGGTCTGACGCCCTCCGCGCAGGGCAAGCGCGTCCTGTGGTCGGGCGGCGAACTGACCGTCACCGACGGACCCTTCACCGAATCCAAGGAGGTCGTCGGCGGCTACGCGATCATGCAGTGCAAGGACATGGCCGAGGCCCTGGAGTGGACCAAGCGGTTCCTGAAGGTGCACGAGGAGCACTGGACGGTGACCTGCGAGGTGCGCGAGATCGCCGGAGGCTGAGCCCTCCGCTTGGCCCGGGGCCGTCGCGGGTGTCTGATGGTGGGCTGTGGAACAACAGCCCACCCAGGCCCCCGGCGGCGGCGTCGACACGGCCGTCGAGACCATCTTCCGCATCGAGTCGCCCCGCATCATCGCGGGCGTCGCGCGCATCGTGCGTGACGTCGGCATCGCCGAGGAACTCGCGCAGGACGCCCTGGTCGCGGCGTTGGAACAGTGGCCACGGGACGGCGTGCCGGACAACCCCGGCGCCTGGCTGACGGCGACGGCCAAGCACCGCGCGATCGACCTCGTACGCCGCAGGGAGCGCTACGCGCGCAAGCTGGAGGAGGTCGGGCGGGACCTCTCGCTGTCGGCACCGCACCATGTCGACGAGCCCGCGGATCCGGACGACATCGACGACGACCTGCTCCGCCTGGTCTTCACCGCGTGCCACCCCGTGCTGTCGGCCGAGGCCCGGATCGCGCTCACCCTGCGGCTCGTCGGCGGTCTGACCACGCCCGAGATCGCCCGCGCCTACCTCGTCCCGGAGGCGACGGTCGCCCAGCGCATCGTGCGCGCCAAACGGACGCTCGCGGCCAAGGCGGTCGCCTTCGAGGTGCCGTACGGTCCGGAGCGCGAGGCACGCCTCGGGTCGGTGCTGGAGGTCATCTACCTCGTGTTCAACGAGGGGTACGCGGCCACGGCGGGCGACGACCTGCTGCGCCCGGCGTTGTGCGAGGACGCGCTCCGGCTGGCCCGCGTGCTCGCCGAGCTGATGCCGAAGGAGCCCGAGGTGCACGCGCTGGCGGCCCTGCTGGAACTCCAGGAGTCCCGCGCCGCCGCCCGGACCGGACCCGGTGGCGAACCCGTCCTGCTCAAGGACCAGAACCGCCGCCGCTGGAACCGCATGCTGATCCGCCGGGGCTTCACCGCGCTGGGCCGCTCCAACGCCGTCGCCACCGGCAGCCCCGGGCCGTACGCCCTCCAGGCCGCCATCGCCGCCTGCCACGCGCAGGCCCTCACCTACGAGGACACGGACTGGCCGCGGATCGCCGCCCTGTACGGGGCGCTGGCCACGCGCGTCCCCTCGCCCGTCGTCGAGCTGAACCGGGCCGTGGCCGTCTCCATGGCCGAGGGGCCCGGCCCCGCCCTGGAGATCGTCGACGCCCTCACCGGCGAACCCGCTCTGCGCGACTACCACCTGCTGCCCAGCGTGCGGGGCGACCTGCTGGCCCGGCTCGGCCGGACGACGGAGGCGCGGGCCGAGCTCGAACGGGCGGCCGCGCTGGCCCGCAACGACCGGGAACGCGCCCTGCTCACGGACCGGGCACGGGACCTGCCCGGCTCGTGAACTCCGGTGACCCGGTGACCCGGTGACCCGGTGGGCCGTGCTCAGGTCGTGGCCGGCCGCGCGGGTGCTCCGACGAGCATGGTGGGGGCGCCAGCCACCCGGGTCAGGAACACCGTCGCGGACCCGGGCCCCCGCGGCTTCACCTTGCGCCGCAGCTCCTCCGGCTCGACGGCCGACCCGCGCTTCTTCACGGTCAGGACACCGACCTCCCGCTCCCGCAGGAGCGCCTTCAACTTCTTCACGTTGAAGGGGAGCCGGTCGGTGATCTCGTACGCCGAGGCGTAGGGCGTGGGGCGCAGCTCGTCGGCGGTGACGTAGGCGATCGTCTCGTCGACCAGTCCGCCGTCCAGGTCCGCGGCCACCTCGGCGACCAGGTGCGCGCGGATCACGGCGCCGTCCGGCTCGTACAGATAGCGTCCGACCGTCCGGACCGCCGGGTCGGGCAGTCCGCGTCCGCGCAGTTCGCGCGGGCCCGGCAGCAGGGTGGCGCGCACCAGGCCCGGTTCGGTGCCGAACCACAGCACCGCCTCCTTGACGTCGCCGCCGTCGGAGATCCACTCGGCCTCGGCCTCGGCGGGGACGGCCTCGTGCGGGATGCCGGGGGCGATCTTCAGCGCGGCGATCGGAGCCTTCGTGGCCGCGCCCACCGCCCAGGACAGAGGCGGCGAGTAGGCCTCCGGGTCGAAGATGCGGCCCCGGCCACCCCGGCGCCCGGGGTCCACGAAGACCGCGTCGTACCCCGACGTGTCCACCGCGGTGACATCGGTCTCGCGCACCTCGATCAGGTCGGTGAGCCCCAGCGCGTCGGCGTTCGCCCGGGCGGCTGCGGCGGTCAGCGGGTCGCGGTCCACGGCGAGGACGCGGATGCCCGCGCGGGCCAGCGCGATCGCGTCGCCGCCGATCCCGCAGCAGAGGTCGGCGACGGAGCGGACGCCCAGTGCGCGCAGCCGCTCGGCGCGGTGGGCCGCCACGCTCGTGCGGGTGGACTGCTCCACGCCGTTCGGCGTGAAGAACATCCGCCCCGCGTCCTCGGCCCCGAACTTCGCCACCGCCCGCTGCCGCAGCCGCGCCTGCCCGAGGGCCGCCGAGACCAGCTCGGCGGGGTGCTCGCGGCGCAGCCGGGTGGCGACGGCCAGCTCCTGCGCCGGTTCGGTGCCGTGCACCTCGTCGAGCAGGGCGCGGCCCTCGGAGGTGAGCAGGGAGGCGAAGGAGACGTCGTTCACCCGGCCATTGTGGGCCAGTCGGTGGACGGTGTGCCTCCGGCCGCGGTGTCGGGGCCGCGTCAGGGAGGTGACCTGCGAGGATCCGGGCCCATGCGACCCGTACGACAAAACTATAAGAGCGGCGCAAATCGGGCTGGTGTGCGCTGCGGGATCGGCGCGATGGCCCTCGCCGTCCTCGTCTCCGGCTGCGCCGCCGAGGGTTCCGGCTCCGGAGCCGCCCGGCCCGCCGCCGGTCAGCAGGCCGGCCGACTCCAGGCGGGGCCCGCCCGCGCCCTCGACTCGTACGCCCTCCGGCTCCGCAAGGCGCAGGCCGCCCGCACCGCCGTCGCCAAGCGCTGGGGGCTGCCCACCGCGCCCCTGATGCCCCCGGCGCCGCCCGCGAGGAAGCCGGTCATCGAGGCCCGCAAGGGGTTCGAGGTCGACGGCCAGAAGGAACTGGGGCTGCCGCCCGTCTTCACGACCGTCCCCACCAAGGACAGGGTCGTCTTCCTCACCATCGACGACGGCGAGGAGAAGGACCCGCAGTTCCTGCGCATGATGAGCGAGCTGAAGATCCCGTACACCGTCTTCCTCAGCGACTACCTGATCAAGGACGACTACGGGTACTTCCGGAAGATGCGCGACCGCGGCATCACGCTCAACAACCACACGCTGCACCACCCCTACCTGCCCGGGCTCTCCTACGCGCGGCAGAAGCACGAGATCTGCGGCATGCAGGACGTGATGAAGAAGCAGTTCGGCAAGCGCCCTTCGCTCTTCCGCCCGCCCTACGGCAACTACAACCAGGACACCCTGCGCGCCGCCAAGTCCTGCGGGGTCAAGTACGCGCCCATCTGGGACGAGGAGGTGTTCGTCGACCACTGGGAGTACCGCGAGGAGGACCAGGACCTGCACCCCGGCGACATCGTCCTCACCCACTTCCGCGGCCCCAAGGACTGGAAGGGGACCATGCCCGACCTGGTCCGGCGCTTCCTGAAGAGGGTCACGGCCGAGGGCTACGCGGTCGCGCGCCTGGAGGACTACCTGTGAGGCTGCGGGTGCCGGTCGCCGGACTGCTCGCGGCGCTGCTGCTCACCGGCTGCGCCCAGTCCGTCGACCCGATCGAGCGGCTGGGCAAGAAGGCGGCGCAGCGGGTGCACCCGCAGGAGACGGCGTACCGCCGCTGGGGCCTGGCCGCCCCGCTCGCCCCGGCGCCCCGTGCGCCCGCCCGGACCACCGCGCGCACCGCGGCCCCGGGCCTGCCGCCCGTCGTGGACCACGTCCGCACCCGCGACAAGGTCGTCTTCCTGACGTTCGACGACGGAGCCGAACGCGATCCGCGGTTCGTCGACATGGTCCGTGAACTGCGGCTGCCCGTCAGCGTGTTCCTCACGGACAGTGTCGTCGGGCCGGGGTACGCCCACTTCGCCCGGCTGCGCGAGGTCGGCGCCACCGTCCAGAACCACACCCTCGACCACGCCTCCCTGCGCGGCCTTCCCTACGCGGGCCAGCGTGCCGAGATCTGCGGGCAGCAGGACAAGCTCCGGCAGCGGTTCGGCATCCGGCCCCGGCTGCTGCGGCCCCCCTACGGCCGGTACGACGCCACCACGCTGCGGGCCGCCGGCGACTGCGGGGTCAGCGCGGTCGTCCTCGGCAGGGCCCCCGGCACGCACCGCCTCCGGCCGGGCGACATCCTCTCCGGCTTCGAGGAACGCGACCTCGCGGACTCCACGGTCCGGCTGCTCCGGCGTATCCAGGCGGAGGGCTTAACGCCCGCACGGCTGGAGAACTACCTCTAGAGCTGGAGGCGTACCTCCACAGGGGCTCGCCCGCACGTCCTGAGGGGCCGTCCGGGCCGCGCCACGCCGTCTGCTTTGGCACTCCGCTTGACCGAGTGCTAATCGCAGTCATAGTGTCAGGCCTGGCACTCCCCCCTGGAGAGTGCCAATGGCGAAGGGTAGATCCGGCACCCGCGACGACGGATCGACCCGGTCGCCACCTCAGACAGTTAACCCCGTGAGATCTCCGAAGGGGGAGGTCGGATCGTGACGACCGCCAGCTCCAAGGTTGCCATCAAGCCGCTCGAGGACCGCATTGTGGTCCAGCCGCTCGACGCCGAGCAGACCACGGCCTCTGGCCTGGTCATCCCGGACACCGCGAAGGAGAAGCCCCAGGAGGGCGTCGTCCTTGCCGTGGGCCCGGGCCGCTTCGAGGACGGTAACCGTCTTCCGCTCGACGTCACCGTCGGCGACGTCGTGCTCTACAGCAAGTACGGCGGCACCGAGGTGAAGTACAACGGCGAGGAGTACCTCGTCCTCTCGGCTCGCGACGTGCTCGCGATCATCGAGAAGTAATTCACCGGGCAAGGGCGTCCGGGGGCTTCCCCCGGACCACCTGACACCCAGCATTGCAGTGAACTGCGCCCCTGGCCCCCGCTACTTCTGATGCACCGGGCGCTGGGGGCGCCGTTCGTTTCTCCCAAGTTTTCCGAGAGGGCTGAACCGCTCCCATGGCGAAGATCCTGAAGTTCGACGAGGACGCCCGTCGCGCCCTCGAGCGCGGCGTCAACAAGCTTGCCGACACGGTGAAGGTGACGATCGGCCCCAAGGGCCGCAACGTCGTCATCGACAAGAAGTTCGGCGCTCCCACCATCACCAACGACGGCGTGACCATCGCCCGTGAGGTCGAGGTCGAGGACCCGTACGAGAACCTCGGTGCCCAGCTGGTGAAGGAGGTGGCGACCAAGACCAACGACATCGCGGGTGACGGTACGACCACCGCCACCGTGCTCGCCCAGGCGCTCGTGCGCGAGGGCCTCAAGAACGTCGCCGCGGGTGCCTCCCCGGCGCTGCTGAAGAAGGGCATCGACGCGGCCGTCAAGGCGGTCTCCGACGAGCTCCTCGCCACCGCGCGCCCCATCGACGAGAAGTCCGACATCGCGGCCGTCGCCGGTCTGTCCGCCCAGGACCCGCAGGTCGGCGAGCTCATCGCCGAGGCGATGGACAAGGTCGGCAAGGACGGTGTCATCACCGTCGAGGAGTCCAACACCTTCGGTCTGGAGCTGGACTTCACCGAGGGCATGGCCTTCGACAAGGGCTACCTCTCGCCCTACATGGTGTCCGACCAGGAGCGTATGGAGGCCGTCCTCGACGACCCGTACATCCTCATCCACCAGGGCAAGATCAGCTCCATCCAGGACCTGCTGCCGCTGCTGGAGAAGGTCATCCAGGCGAACGCCTCGCGGCCGCTGCTGATCATCGCCGAGGACGTCGAGGGCGAGGCCCTGTCGACCCTGGTCGTGAACAAGATCCGCGGCACGTTCAACGCCGTCGCCGTGAAGGCCCCCGGCTTCGGTGACCGCCGCAAGGCCATGCTCGGCGACATCGCCACCCTCACCGGTGGTCAGGTCATCGCCGAGGAGGTCGGCCTCAAGCTCGACCAGGTCGGCCTGGACGTGCTCGGCACCGCCCGCCGCGTGACCGTCACCAAGGACGACACCACCATCGTCGACGGTGGCGGCAGCTCGGACGAGGTCGCCGGCCGCGTCAACCAGATCAAGGCCGAGATCGAGAACACGGACTCCGACTGGGACCGCGAGAAGCTCCAGGAGCGCCTCGCGAAGCTCGCCGGCGGCGTGTGCGTGATCAAGGTCGGCGCCGCCACCGAGGTGGAGCTCAAGGAGAAGAAGCACCGTCTGGAGGACGCCATCTCCGCGACCCGCGCCGCGGTCGAGGAGGGCATCGTCTCCGGTGGTGGCTCCGCGCTCGTCCACGCCGTCAAGGTCCTCGAGGGCAACCTCGGCAAGACCGGCGACGAGGCCACGGGTGTCGCGGTCGTCCGCAAGGCCGCCGTCGAGCCGCTGCGCTGGATCGCCGAGAACGCCGGCCTGGAGGGTTACGTCATCACCTCCAAGGTCGCCGAGCTCGACAAGGGCCAGGGCTTCAACGCCGCCACCGGCGAGTACGGCGACCTGGTCAAGGCCGGCGTCATCGACCCGGTCAAGGTCACCCGCTCCGCCCTGGAGAACGCCGCGTCCATCGCCTCCCTGCTCCTCACGACCGAGACCCTGGTCGTCGAGAAGCCGGCCGACGACGAGGGCGACGCCGGTCACGGTCACGGCCACGGTCACTCCCACTGACGCACCGCGTCGTGAGCACGGGCACGCCCGCCGCGGCGTGAGCACGTGAAAAGGTCCCCGTTCCCTACGGAACGGGGACCTTCTCGCGTAACGAAGCCCGACTCACGTCGTCATCCCCTCACTGGGGGCCGTACTTGCGCCCCGTCTTCGACGTGATCCCGCCCAGCAGCGCGCGCGGTGTCACCTTCACCACCCCCATCAGCACCTTGTACCGGGCGTCGGGGATGGACAGCGTCCGGCCGCGCGCCAGGTCCGCGAGCGCCGCCGCGACCAGCTTGTCCGCGTCGAGCCACATCCAGTTCGGGATGTTGTCCGTGCCCATCCCGGCCCGCTCGTGGAACTCGGTCCGCACGAACCCGGGGGCCAGCGCCATCAGCCGTACGCCGCTGCCCGCGAGATCCTTCGCCGCGCCCTGGGTGAACTGCACGACCCACGCCTTCGACGCGCCGTACGTCCCCCGCGGCACGAACGCGGCCACCGACGCGACGTTGACGATGCCGCCCCGGCCGCGCTCGCGCATGGCCTCGGCCGCCGCCGACGTCAGCCGCAGCACCGCCTCGCAGTGCACCTTGAGCATCGTCAGCTCGTCCGCCATCGACACGTCGAGGTAGTGGCCCTTGTTGCCGAAGCCCGCGTTGTTGACCAGCAGGTCGACCGGGCTCCTGCGGTCCGAGAGGCGGGCGGCGACCGCCTCGATGCCCTGGTCCGTCGCCAGGTCGGCCGTCAGCACCTCCGCCTCGATGCCGTGCCGGTCGTGCAGCTCGGTCGCCTGCTCGTGCAGCCGCTTCGTGTCCCGCGCCACCAGCACGAGGTTGTGCCCGTCCGCCGCCAGCCGCCGCGCGAAGGCGGCACCGATTCCCGCGGTCGATCCCGTAATCAGAGCCGTTGTCATGGCGCAAGGTTAGTGACCTGCTCAGGAGCCCCGCGCCCGGTGCCGCCCAACGCCCGGCCGCGCCCGCCGACTTCTCCCACCCCGGTCCCTCGGGCCCGGAGCACGCCTCATCCGCCGTACTGGGCCACGTACTTCTCCGCGGCCGCCCGCGCCTCCGGGTGCAGTGCCTCACCGGCCGCCAACAGGCCCGGAAGCAGGTCCCGTTGGGTCGTGACCGCGCGGAACTGGACGGCGACGGTCACCTCGTGGGCGGGCCGGTGGACGATCCGGACCGCGTCCCCGGCACGGATCTCGCCGGGCACGATCACCCGCAGGTACGCGCCGGGCGCGCCCCGCAGCGTGAACCGCTTGACCCACCCCTTCTCACCCAGGTGCTCCTGGAAGGTGCGGCACGGGATGCGGCCGCTCGTGATCTCGAGGACCACCTCGGAGCCGATCTGCCAGCGCTCGCCGATCAGCGCGCCGGACACGTCGAGCCCCTGCGTCGTGAGGTTCTCGCCGAACGCGCCGTTGGGCAGGGTGCGGCCCAGTTCGCGCTCCCAGGCGTCGAGGTCCTCGCGCGCGACCGCGTACACCGCCTGGTCGTCGCCGCCGTGATGGCGCAGGTCGCACACGGTGTCCCCGGCGAGCCCGCTCGTGGCGACCCCCTTCGGACCGGGAGCCGCCACGCGCACGCTCCCCTCGACCGGCCGCTTGTCGATCCCGGTCACGCCGTCCGGGTGGTCCGTGTAGTCGACGGCCCGCGCCCGGCCCACATTCAGCGACAGAAGCTTCATGGCACCACGCTAAGTGATCCCTTCCAAAGCGTCGACGCAGTATTCGGCGCGGTGTCCAAGCCTCACTTATGCTCAAGAAGTGATCGAGGCCCGTCATCTCCGCGTCCTGCGCGCCGTCGCCACCACCGGTTCCTTCTCGGCGGCCGGCCGCGAGCTGGGCTGCACCCAGCCCGCCGTCAGCCAGCAGATGAAGGCGCTGGAGGCGTCGGTCGGCACCCCGCTGCTCATCCGCACGGGCCGCGAGATGCGCCTCACCCAGGCGGGTGAGGCGCTGGTCCGCCACGCGGCGAGCATCCTGGCCGGCCTCACCGCCGCCGAGGAGGAGGTCGCCGCCATCGCCGGACTGCGGGCGGGCCGCGTCCGGCTCGTCTCGTTCCCCAGCGGCAGCTCCACCTTGGTCCCCACCGCCCTCGCCGCCCTGCGCGCCGCGCACCCCGGCACCCGTGTCTCCCTGGAGGAGGCCGAACCGCCCGAGTCCGTCGAGAAGCTCCGGGCGGGCGACTGCGACATCGCGCTCGCGTTCCGGTACGAGGGCGCACCGGGCGTCGAGGAGTGGGACGACCTCGTCGTACGACCGCTGCTGACGGACCGTCTGGTCGGGCTGGTGCCCGAGCGGCACCGGCTCGCCCGCGCGGGGTCCGTCTCCATCGGGGAGTTCGCCGCCGAGTCGTGGATCGCGGGGTGCCCGCGCTGCCGGGGCCGGCTCGTCGAGGTGTGCCGCGGCGCCGGGTTCGAGCCCCGCATCGACTTCGCCACGGACGACTATCCGGCCGTGGTCGGGCTGGTGGCCGCAGGACTGGGTGTCGCCGTCCTCCCCGAACTCGCGATCGAGTCCGTACGCCCGAAGGGCGCACGCACGGTGACGGTGGAGCCCGCGGTACGGCGGGAGATCGTGGCCCTCACGCTCCCCGACCTGGCCGAGGTGCCGGCGGTGGCCGCGACGCTGGACCGGCTCGCGCGGGCGGCCGCCCGCTAGGAACCCACACGGGTGCTCTCAGGGGCACCCGTCATGCAGAAACGTTCCTTCAAGTGTTCGAAGCGGGGCCGCTGCCGCCGCCGGTGGCCGATGCCGTGACCAGCCGGTTGCGGGCCCGTCCCATGAGCTCTTCGCGCTCGTCCTCGGTCAGTCCGCCCCACACCCCGTACGGTTCGCGCACCGCCAGCGCGTGCGCCGCGCACTCTGCACGTACCGGGCATCTCATGCAGACCTCTTTGGCCGAGTTCTCACGAGCGCTCCGTGCCGCACCACGCTCGCCCTCCGGGTGGAAGAAGAGCGAGCTGTCGACCCCGCGGCAGGCCGCGAGGAGCTGCCAGTCCCAGAGGTCCGCGTTCGGACCGGGAAGGCGGGAGAAATCTGCCATTGCGTGTCCCCTTGTTGCCGTTCTGGGCTGCTCTGTGCCCACCGACCGTACATCTACGATCTAAGGAGATGAAAATATGACTCATTGCGAATCTAGCCGCAGACACCAGCAAAGGGGAAGAAAACAGGCTAAATGGGGCATAGGTTGTGATGAAACGTTGAGGGTCGGCGCGCATGTCTGCACCGTGTCCGCGCCCTCACGTACAGTGCCGATGACGGCCGACTGCCCCGTAACTCTTTCGGGTGACCATCGTTGAGATGGACGGAGGCGGTCGAAGGAACAAGCGCTCGGGCAGACGGTCCTATCCGTCGGCGAGTGTCGACCGCACAGGTGACGATTCGTACCAGCCTGGAGGCTCAAGGTGACGCGCATCAGCTGCGGAGGGCGGCCATGACATCCGTCCTCGTCTGCGACGACTCCCCGCTTGCCCGAGAGGCGCTCCGCCGCGCGGTCGCGACCGTGCCCGGTGTCGAGCGCGTGACCACGGCGGCCAACGGCGAGGAAGTCCTCCGCCGCTGGGGTGCCGACCGCTCGGACCTGATTCTGATGGACGTACGCATGCCCGGACTGGGCGGCGTCGAGACGGTCCGGCGGCTGCTGTCCGCCGACCCCGGTGCGCGCATCATCATGCTCACCGTCGCCGAGGACCTGGACGGCGTGGCACTCGCCGTCGCCGCCGGCGCCCGCGGCTATCTGCACAAGGACGCCTCACGGGCGGAGCTGCGCGCCACCGTGACCCAGGCGCTCGCCGACCCCACCTGGCGACTCGCGCCGCGCAGACTGCGTTCGGCCGAGATGGGCGCCGCGCCCACGCTCACCGCGCGGGAGATCCAGGTGCTCGAAGGGATGAGCCACGGCCGCTCGAACGCGGAGATCGGTCGTGAGCTGTTTCTCTCCGAGGACACGGTCAAGACCCACGCCCGGCGACTGTTCAAGAAGCTCGGTGCCTCGGACCGTGCGCACGCGGTCGCGCTCGGATTCCGCTGGGGCCTGGTCCGCTAGGTGAGCGGACTCGGGGGTATGACGGTAGTAGTCCCTACCCGCCGGACGGCGGGTGGGGCCGGGCCCTCGAAGAGAGTGTCTTCGGTGTCCGATCCCCGTTTCCCGGCGGATGCCGCATCCTTGAGGTGTGGAGTTCCTCGGGGACAAGTCGGACGAGCGGAAGGGGAGGGCGCAGGAGATGAGTTCCGGCGCACCTGCTCATAACGCTTCGGTGCACAACTACGGACGCGGTGCCGCGGACGCTTCGACGCCAAGGCACCATGGACCGATGCGCGAAGACGAGACGACGGGGATCGGTGCGCTCGTCCATCGCGCGGTCGACGGCGACGAACAGGCGACCCACGACCTGCTCGCCCATGTACACCCGCTCGCGCTGCGCTACTGCCGCACCCGTCTGTCCCGGCTCCCGGGCGACGCGCGGCACTTCGTGGAGGACCTGGCGCAGGAGGTCTGCGTCGCCGTACTCCTCGCCCTTCCGCGCTACAAGGACACCGGGCGCCCCTTCGAGGCGTTCGTCTTCGCCATCGCCGCGCACAAGGTCGCCGACCTCCAGCGCGCCGCGATGCGCCACCCGGGGTCCACGGCCGTTCCCTCCGACGAGATGCCGGAGCGGCCCGACGACTCCCTCGGTCCGGAGGAGCGCGCGCTGCTCAGCAGCGACGCCGAATGGGCCAAGAAACTCCTCGCCAACCTCCCCGAGAACCAGCGCGAGCTGCTCCTGCTGCGGATCGCGGTGGGGCTCACGGCCGAGGAGACGGGTCAGATGTTGGGAATGTCACCGGGCGCCGTCCGGGTCGCCCAGCACCGCGCCCTGAGCCGGCTGCGCGCCCTGGCCGAGCAGTAGGAATCCAGCGGGAGGAATCCCCCTCCGCGTCCCCCTCGGCGGTTCGGCCCTGCGGCCGGGCCGCACGCTCTTCCCGGCCCTGTTCCGTACCCGCTCCCCGCCCGGCGTTCCGCTCCCTTTCCGCGCCCCGGGGGCCCCTCCGGGCACCGTGCTGAACACGGATGACGGAATACCCGTACGAACATACGAAGCCGTTGCTGACCCGGAACCGTGGAATGAGAGAGCCGTGCTTCCCGTTAGCATGGACATCCGCACCGATCAAGGCCATTTGGGGAAGGTGTCATGACTGCCAACGTCGACGGAGTGCCCGCCAAATTCGCGACACTCGGGCTGACCTACGACGACGTGCTGCTGCTGCCGGGCTCGTCGGACATGGCGCCCGACCAGATCGACACCGCCTCGCACATCTCGAAGAACGTCCGGGTCAACATCCCGCTGCTGTCCGCCGCCATGGACAAGGTCACCGAGTCGCGCATGGCGATCGCGATGGCCCGCCAGGGCGGCGTCGGTGTTCTGCACCGCAACCTCTCGATCGAGGACCAGGCCAACCAGGTCGATCTCGTGAAGCGCTCCGAGTCCGGCATGGTGACCGACCCGATCACCGTGCACCCGGACGCCACGCTCACCGAGGCCGACGCGATCTGCGCCAAGTTCCGCATCTCCGGCGTCCCGGTCACCGACGGCGGCGGCAAGCTGCTGGGCATCGTGACCAACCGCGACATGGCCTTCGAGACCGACCGTTCGCGCCAGGTGCGCGAGGTCATGACGCCCATGCCGCTCGTCACCGGCAAGGTCGGCATCTCGGGCAACGACGCGATGCAGCTGCTGCGCCGTCACAAGATCGAGAAGCTTCCGCTGGTCGACGACGCGGGCGTCCTCAAGGGCCTCATCACCGTCAAGGACTTCGTCAAGGCGGAGAAGTACCCGAACGCGGCCAAGGACGGCGAGGGGCGCCTGCTGGTCGGCGCGGCCGTCGGCGTGGCGGGCGACGCCTTCGAGCGCGCCCAGGCCCTGATCGAGGCCGGCGTCGACTTCATCGTCGTCGACACCGCGCACGGCCACTCCCGGCTGGTCGGCGACATGGTCGCCAAGATCAAGTCGAACTCCTCCGGCGTCGACGTCATCGGCGGCAACATCGCCACCCGCGAGGGCGCGCAGGCGCTCATCGACGCGGGCGTCGACGGCATCAAGGTCGGTGTCGGCCCGGGCTCCATCTGTACGACCCGCGTCGTCGCCGGCATCGGCGTCCCGCAGGTCACGGCGATCTACGAGGCATCGCTCGCCGCCAAGGAAGCCGGCGTCCCGGTCATCGGCGACGGTGGCCTCCAGTACTCCGGCGACATCGCCAAGGCCCTGGTCGCGGGTGCCGACACGGTGATGCTCGGCTCGCTGCTCGCGGGCTGCGAGGAGTCGCCGGGCGAGCTGCTCTTCATCAACGGCAAGCAGTTCAAGTCGTACCGCGGCATGGGTTCCCTGGGTGCCATGCAGACCCGTGGCGACCAGCGCTCCTTCTCCAAGGACCGCTACTTCCAGGAGGGCGTCGCCTCCGACGAGAAGCTCGTCCCCGAGGGCATCGAGGGCCAGGTGCCCTACCGCGGCCCGCTCTCCGCGGTCGTCCACCAGCTCGTCGGCGGTCTGCGTCAGTCGATGTTCTACGTCGGCGGTCGCACCGTGCCCGAGCTGCAGGACCGTGGCCGCTTCGTCCGCATCACCTCGGCGGGCCTCAAGGAGAGCCACCCGCACGACATCCAGATGACGGTCGAGGCACCGAACTACAGCCGCAACAAGTAGGCGCGCACCAGCGATCGACGGGCGCCACGCGTGCGTGGCACCCCGACAAGGGCGGCCCCGGAAGGTTCCGGGGCCGCCCTTGTCGTGGGCGTCGGGGATACTGGGAGGCGCAGAAGCGAAGAGGGAAAGGCCACAACGTGACTGAGATCGAGATCGGGCGCGGCAAGCGCGGCCGCCGGGCGTACGCCTTCGACGACATCGCCGTCGTCCCGAGCCGCCGTACGCGGGACCCGAAGGAGGTCTCGATCACCTGGCAGATCGACGCCTACCGCTTCGACCTGCCCTTCCTGGCGGCTCCGATGGACTCGGTCGTCTCCCCGGCCACCGCGATCCGTATCGGCGAGCTGGGCGGCCTGGGCGTTCTGAACCTGGAAGGCCTCTGGACGCGGTACGACGACCCGCAGCCGCTGCTCGACGAGATCGCCGAGCTGGACGCGGAGACCGCGACCCGCCGCCTCCAGGAGATCTACGCGGCTCCCATCAAGGAGGAGCTGATCGGGCAGCGCATCAAGGAGGTGCGCGACTCCGGCGTCGTCACCGCCGCCGCGCTCTCCCCGCAGCGGACCGCGCAGTTCTCCAAGGCCGTGGTCGACGCGGGTGTGGACATCTTCGTCATCCGCGGTACGACGGTGTCCGCCGAGCACGTCTCCGGTGCCGCCGAGCCGCTGAACCTGAAGCAGTTCATCTACGAGCTGGACGTTCCGGTGATCGTCGGCGGCTGCGCCACGTACACCGCGGCCCTGCACCTGATGCGCACCGGCGCGGCCGGTGTCCTCGTCGGCTTCGGCGGCGGCGCCGCGCACACCACGCGCAACGTCCTGGGCATCCAGGTCCCGATGGCCACCGCGGTCGCCGACGTCGCCGCGGCCCGCCGCGACTACATGGACGAGTCCGGCGGCCGCTACGTGCACGTCATCGCCGACGGCGGTGTCGGCTGGTCCGGCGACCTCCCCAAGGCGATCGCGTGCGGCGCCGACTCGGTGATGATGGGCTCCCCGCTCGCGCGCGCCACCGACGCGCCGGGCCGCGGCCACCACTGGGGCATGGAGGCGGTGAACGAGGAGCTGCCGCGCGGCAAGAAGGTCGACCTCGGTACCGTCGGAACCATCGAGGAGATCCTCACCGGCCCGTCGCTCATCCCGGACGGCTCGATGAACATCTTCGGCGCCCTCCGCCGCGCGATGGCGACCACCGGCTACAGCGAGCTCAAGGAGTTCCAGCGCGTCGAGGTGACCGTCGCGGACTCGCAGCACAAGCGGTAGTTCTGAGGCCTGCACGCCGGATGTGAGAAGGGCCCGACCACCGGACGGTGGTCGGGCCCTTCTCGTGTCCGCGGGGTCCGTCAGCCGCTGGTCAGCAGCTCGGCGACGCTCGCCAGGAGCAGGACGACGCCGGCGAGGCCGAGGACCGTGGCGTACACCCGGTAGCCGATGGCGAAGGTCGAGCCCGCAGGCGGAGCGAAGGTGCCGGTGCCCAGGGCCCTGAGGTCGAGGCTGCGCTGCCGGAAGGCCTCCAACGCGTCGGCGGAACCCCGCACATTGAAGGCGACCCAGCATCCGGCCACCGCGGCCGGCAGGCCGAGCAGCATCAGGAAGACGTAGCTGGGCATCCTCAGAGCCCGGCCTTGCGCGTGCTCTGGAACGCCACGTAGGCGGCGATCGCGAAGAAGAGGAAGGTCAGCGGGTCGGCCTCGGACTTCCAGGCATCCTGGACCCAGTCGATGTGGTCGAAGAAGAGCTCGTTGAAGCCCACGCCGAGCTGCTTCGCCCCGATCATGGCCTCGCCGATCAGCTGGCCGAGGTAGATCGCGGCGACCGAGACGATGACGCTGAAGACCGGCAGGGTCTGGTTGCGGCCTCCGAGACGGCCCGTGGCGATGCCGACCAGGAAGCCGACGCCGACCGCGGCGTAGCCGATCTCGTGCTTGGTGGCGCCGACGATGACGCCGTACAGGATCGCGGAGATCACGCCGGCGCCGAGGGCGGCGACGACGCCGAGCACCAGGTTGTTGCGCACCGGCGCGGACGGGGCGACGGGCGCGACCGGGAAGCCCGGCTGGGGCGCGCCCTGCGGGCCGGCCTGCTGCGGGAAGCCCTGCTGCGGCGCGGTCGGCTGGGCGGCCTGGCCCGCGTACGGGTTGTTGTCGGCCGGTGCGGCGGGCTGGCCGGCGTACGGGTTGTTGTCGACCGGCGGACCGGGCGGCGGCGTGGTCTGGCTCATGTGGGATCCCCCCCCAGGGATGTGAGCACACCTGTGTGGTGCGCGGGACGCGTTCGCGCACGCGTGCGGGACGCCCGGGGCGCGGGCGTACTTGTGTGCGAGAGCTGCCGCAGATTAGCAGGCGGGAGTGACAGTCCGTGAGGGGAATTTCCGGGGTCAGAGCCGGTGTGCCGCGCCGGTCGGGGTCGCTCCCCTTGTGTCCAGGAGGAGTTGGGCCTTCACGGACAGTCCTTGCAGGTCGTACGTGCGGTGCTGCTGCAACAGGATCGTCAGGTCGGCGTCGGCCGCGGCCTCGTAGAGGGAGTCCGCGCGGGGTACGGGCCGGCCGAGGACGCTCCAGGCGGGCACGTGCGGGTCGTGGTAGCTGACGGACGCGCCGAGTTCCATCAGGCGTACGGCGATCTCGTGGGCGGGAGAGCCCTGTTGGTCGGCGATGTCGGCCTTGTAGGTGACGCCGAGGAGGAGCACGCGCGCGGCGCGGGCGGACTTGCCGTGCTCGTTGAGCAGGGTGGCGGCGCGCTGGATGACGTACTGCGGCATGTGGCTGTTGACCTGCTGGGCCAGTTCGACCATCCGCAGGGGGCGGCCCGAGTGTCCCGCGAGGTCCTGGGGGATGCCGTGTCCGCCGACGCCGGGTCCTGGCCGGAACGCCTGAAAGCCGAACGGCTTGGTCTCCGCGCACCGGATGACGTCCCACAGGTCGACGCCGAGGTCGTTGCAGAGCACGGCCATCTCGTTGACGAGGGCGATGTTCACATGCCGGAAGTTGGTCTCCAGCACCTGCACGGTCTCCGCCTCACGCGGGCCACGCGCGCGTACGACCTTGTCGGTGAGGCGTCCGTAGAAGGCGGCCGCCGACTCGGTGCACGCGGGCGTGAGGCCGCCGATGACCTTGGGTGTGCCGGCCGGGGTGAAGTCGCGGTTGCCGGGGTCGACCCGGCTGGGCGAGTATGCGAGGTGGAAGTCGCGCCCGGCGCGCAGTCCGGAGCCGGATTCGAGGAGCGGGCGGAGGAAGTCCTCCGTGGTGCCGGGGTGAACGGCCGATTCCATGATCACCGTGGTGTGCGGCCGCAGCTGGGCGGCGAGGGTGCGGGCCGCGGTCTCCACCTGGGTGAGATCGAGGGTGCCGTCCGCGCCCCGGGGGGTCGGCGCGCAGATCACGGCGGTGCGGACGCGGCCCAGTTCGGCCGGGTTCGCGGTGGTCCGGAAGCCTCCCGAGAGCATCCGGCGCAGTTCTGCGGGGGTGAGGGAGCCGCCTTCCGGCCCCGTTTTGTAGCCGACCGTGGAGATGCCGGCGGCGACCGCGGCCTGGGCCAGGGGCAGGCCGAGATGACCGAGTCCGATGACGGCGAGGTCTGCGGGCATGGAGTGGGCCGTCCTTCCCAGTAACCGAAGCGGGACAGGTGCGCAAGCCCTGTGGACAGGATGGGCGAGAGCAATGTCAGACTAGGAGTAAATATGACCGATTTGCGGGATTGTCCGCCCAAGATTCCCTACGAGTCGCCGAGTGTTGTCCACAGGCTGAGGATGGACGGTGGCCGATGAGGGGCAAGACGGTCAGACTTGGGCAGGTGGGGATGTGAGCCGGGCGTCGCCCGGCAGGTGCGGCCAGCGCGACAACAGCGGGAGGCAGCGGTGAGGACAGCGACACTGGGGCCGGCGGAGCGAGCCGAGTCACTGGCGGGAATGGCCGAGCGGGAGCTGGACGTGCTGGTGGTGGGCGCGGGCGTGGTCGGCGCGGGCACCGCTTTGGACGCCGTGACACGCGGCCTGTCCACCGGCCTGGTCGAGGCGCGTGACTGGGCCTCCGGGACGTCGAGCAGGTCCAGCAAGCTGATCCACGGAGGGCTGCGCTATCTGGAGATGCTCGACTTCGCCCTGGTGCGTGAGGCGCTGAAGGAGCGCGGCCTGCTGCTCGAACGGCTGGCGCCGCACCTCGTGAAGCCCGTGCCGTTCCTCTACCCCTTGCAGCACAAGGGCTGGGAGCGCCTGTACGCGGGCTCCGGCGTCGCGCTCTACGACGCGATGTCGATGGCCCGTGGGCACGGACGCGGCCTGCCCACCCACCGCCACCTCTCCCGCAGCCGAGCCCTGCGCGTCGCCCCGGCCCTGAAGAAGGACGCCCTGGTCGGCGCCCTCCAGTACTACGACGCCCAGATGGACGACGCCCGCTATGTGGCGACCCTGGTGCGCACGGCCGCGGCGTACGGCGCGAAGGTCGCCAACCGCGCCCGGGTCACCGGCTTCCTCCGCGAGGGGGAGCGGGTGGTCGGCGCCCGGGTGCGCGATGTCGAGGGCGGCGGCGAGTACGAGATCCGGGCCAAGCAGATCGTCAACGCCACGGGCGTGTGGACCGACGACACCCAGGCGCTGGTCGGGGAGCGCGGCCAGTTCCACGTCCGCGCGTCCAAGGGCATCCACCTGGTCGTGCCGAAGGACCGGATCAACTCCTCCACCGGACTGATCCTGCGCACCGAGAAGTCGGTGCTCTTCGTCATCCCGTGGGGCCGCCACTGGATCATCGGCACCACCGACACCGACTGGGACCTCGACAAGGCGCACCCGGCTGCGTCCAGCGCCGACATCGACTACCTGCTGGAACACGTGAACTCGGTGCTCTCCGTCCCCCTCACCCGCGACGACGTCGAAGGGGTGTACGCGGGGCTCCGGCCGCTGCTGGCCGGGGAGTCCGACGCCACCAGCAAGCTGTCGCGCGAGCACACCGTGGCCCATCCGGTGCCGGGACTCGTCGTTGTGGCGGGCGGCAAGTACACGACGTACCGCGTGATGGCCAAGGACGCCGTGGACGAGGCGGTGCACGGGCTCGACCAGCGCGTCGCCGAATGCGTCACCGAGGAGACCCCGCTGGTGGGCGCCGAGGGCTACCACGCGCTGTGGAACGCGCGAGCGCGCATCGCGGCCCGCACCGGCCTCCATGTGGTGCGCGTGGAACACCTGTTGAACCGGTACGGGTCGCTCGCCGAGGAACTCCTCGACCTCATCGTGGCGGACCCGACGCTCGGCGAACCGCTGCCGGCCGCCGAGGACTACCTGCGGGCCGAGATCGTCTACGCCGCCTCGCACGAGGGCGCCCGTCACCTCGACGACGTGCTGACCCGGCGCACCCGCATCTCCATCGAGACGTTCGACCGCGGCACCCGCAGCGCCCGTGAGGCCGCCGAGTTGATGGCGCCGGTCCTCGGCTGGGACAAGGACCAGATCGAGCGCGAGGTCGAGCACTACCAGAAGCGTGTCGAGGCGGAGCGGGAGTCCCAGCGCCAGCCGGACGACCTGACGGCGGACGCGGCGCGGCTGGGAGCGCCGGAGATCGTGTCGTTCTGACCGGCGCAGGGCAGCGGGTGAGGGGTGGTTCCCGACGGAGCCGCCCCTCACCCGTGTTCGCACGGCCGCCGCCCGTCGGTTCCCGGTCCTGTCACTCGAAAGGGTGCCGTGAGCTGGGATCTTTGCCCGTGGGCCGGCCGTTCTACAGGGTGCGGGGACAGAACTCGGAGGCGAGCACGGCCGGTTCGAGTGCCGGGTCCGTGACCCGCCCGTCCTGGTGATGCCTTCGCGCGCGGACCTGGTCGGCGCGGGCGATGCCGTCACCTTGGCCCGCGAAGAGCGGACCTGACCCCTCGTCGGCGAGCGGCGCGGTGTCCGAGGCCGGGGTGACGGGGCCCTGCGAGGAGGCGAGGACCGGTTCCGGCAGGCCGGTTCGGGCCATGCCGAGGAGGGCCGGGGACGCGGGTATCGCCAGGAGTGTCCGAGGTGTCCGGGGTTGCGGCATCGGCGGGGACCTCCTTGCCGCGGCCCATCATGGGGGACGTTTCTGTGCGGGAGGCCAGGTGGGGCGCGTGTGCGGGGCTCGCGGGGCCGGATGGGCGCCCTGGGCGGGGTGCGGCTGCTGTGGGGGCGGCGGCGGGGGCCCGTCGTCTCACTGGCTGAGCTGTTGCGGTTCCAGGGCCCCCCAGGGCGTCGGGCACTTGTCGGGTGAGGGACAATGAAGGCTCTGTCAGGGCGGGTTGCATGAGGGGACGCATGTCGGAGGCGGAGCGGGCGGGAGCATCCCGTCAGGACAAGAGCGAACGTCTCCTCGCCGGGCGGTACCGGCTGGGGGATGTTCTCGGCCGCGGCGGCATGGGCACGGTGTGGCGCGCGCAGGACGAGACCCTGGGCCGCACGGTCGCCGTGAAGGAGCTGCGGTTCCCGTCGAGCATCGACGACGAGGAGAAGCGCCGGCTCATCACGCGCACGCTGCGGGAGGCCAAGGCGATCGCGCGGATCCGGAACACCGGCGCGGTCACCGTCTTCGACGTGGTCGACGAGGACAACCGGCCGTGGATCGTGATGGAGCTCATCGAGGGCAAGTCCCTCGCCGAGGCCATCCGTGAGGACGGGGTGCTCACGCCGAAGCGCGCCGCCGAGGTGGGCCTCGCCATCCTCGACGTGCTGCGCGCGGCGCACCGCCAGGGCATCCTGCACCGGGACGTGAAGCCGTCGAACGTGCTGATGTCCGACGACGGCCGGGTCGTGCTCACCGACTTCGGCATCGCGCAGGTGGAGGGCGACCCGTCCATCACCTCGACCGGCATGCTCGTCGGAGCCCCCTCCTACATCTCGCCCGAGCGGGCGCGCGGTCACAAGCCGGGCCCCGCGGCCGACCTGTGGTCGCTGGGCGGACTGCTGTACGCGTCGGTGGAAGGCGTGCCGCCGTACGACAAGGGTTCCGCCATCGCGACGCTCACCGCCGTGATGACGGAGCCGGTGGAGCAGCCGAAGAACGCGGGCCCGCTGGAGAGCGTGATCTACGGTCTGCTCGCCAAGGACCCCGAGCAGCGGCTCGACGACGCGGGCGCCCGCGCCCTGCTGAACGAGGTGCTGCGCGAGCCCGAGCCGAAGGCCGCCGAGCCGGAGCCGATGGACGCGACGAAGGTCGTGACCCTGCCGCCGGTCCCGGAGGAGGGCCTGGGGCGGCGGAGTCCGGGCAGCGGTACGGGTTCCGGTGCCCGGAAGGGCGAGGAGGCGTCCGAGCGGTTGCGCGGGGCGCTGCGTTCGGTGCGCAAGGCCGCGTCGGCGGCCGGAGCCGCCACCGCCGCGGCGACGACGCGTGCGAAGGGCGCGAGCGGGTCGGCGGAGACCTCCGGTGCGCGGAGCGCGGCCGGGACGGCCGACCCGGGCAAGGAAAAGGACAAGAGCAAGGGCGTGGCTGCCGCGTCCGGTACGGCGGCGGCAGCCGACGCGTCCGTGGCGTCTCCGTCCGCGGGGCTGTCCGGCCCCGCGGCGTCGGACAAGGCCGAGGCAACCGGTCGTGACGGTTCGTCGGTGAACTCCAGTTCGGCCGGGGACGCCGGCGCCGCGGGTGCCGCCGTCACGCGGAGCACGCCCGGGTCCGGGTGGCCGGTGGCCCCCGAGCGGCGGCCGCGTCCGGTGCCGAAGGCGTCGCTGACGGACGTCGTGCCGCGACGCACGCTGGTGATCATCGCCGTGGTCGTGGCGGTGGCGGTGCTCGGCACCGTCCTGGCCCTCACCCTCGGTGGCGGGGACGACGGCGGTACGAAGGACAACAAGGGCGGCGCCAAGCCGGCCGCGTCCAGCGGGGCGACCGCGGGCAGCGACAAGGGCTCCGGCACCAAGGGCGACGACAAGGACGACAAGGGCTCCGAGCACACCGACAGCGGTGACACCTCGGGTTCCGGCTCGGACTCCGGGTCTGGCTCGAAGGAGTCCTCGGGCTCCACGTCGGATCCGAGCGCGGGCGCCTCGGAGGGTTCGGGCGGCGACGGCAAGGGCTCGGGCTCCACCGCGAAGTCGACGTACAGGAGCAGCCAGGGGTTCTCGATAGGGCTGCCCAAGGGCTGGAAGTACCAGTCGGCGGACAGCGCCGGCGCGCGGTTCACCGGTCCCGACGGACAGCGGCTGCTCGTCGGCTGGACGACGACGCCCAAGGACGACCCGGTCGCGGACTGGCGGAACCAGGAGCGCTACATGACGCGCTCCCAGTACACGCGCCTGCGCATAGAGAAGGTGGACTACCGCGGCTGGAACACGGCCGACTGGGAGTTCACCTACGAGGACGGCGGCACCAAGTACCGGTCGATAGACCGAGGTTTCGTTGTGAACGCGCATCAGGGGTACGCGTTGATGTATTCGGCGAAGGCCTCCGACTGGGACAGCACGCTGCGCAAGGAGACGTGGAAGACGCTGAGTCAGACGTTCCAGCCGAAGTCGTGACGTACCGCTCGCCGAGGTGACGTTCCGCCACGGATGGACGGCCTGAGATCTCGCATCACCGCTCTGCGGGTTGCCTCGGGCACGTATCGTGAGTGGTTGCGGACCGTACGAAGCCGTAACGGGACGCAGGGCGAACGGAATTGACCGACCGGTCGGCTGGGGGAGGCATCGTGGACGAATACGCGGGACGCGTACTCGCGGACCGTTACCGCCTGCCACTGCCGCCGTCCGACGAGTACGAACTCGCCGAGAGCCGGGCCTTCGACACCTACAGCGGGCAGGAAGTTCTGGTGCGGCAGGTGCCGTTGCCGGAGGTCGTCGAGGCCGAGATGCTCGACGCGGACGGCCTGCCCGAGGGTTTCGTCGCGCGGGACGGCGGAGCCCGGCGGGCGTCCGCGCGCACCACGCGCCGGCCCGCCGAACCTGCCGTGCGGCGTGCCATCGAGGCGGCCCAGGCCGCGGCGCAGATCCCCGACCACCCCCGGCTCGACCAGGTCTTCGACGTGTTCGCCGAGGGCGGGTCGCTGTGGATAGTCAGCGAGTTGGTGCCCGCGAGGTCGCTGGCGGCCCTGCTCGCCGAGAAGCCCCTCAGCCCGTACCGAGCCGCTGAGGTCGCCTCCGACGTCCTGACCGCGCTGCGGGTCCTTCACGCGCACGGCTGGGTGCACCGGAACATCACCGCGCGCACGGTCCTCGTCTGTGACGACGGCCGGGTGCTGCTGACCGGACTCGCGGCGGGAGCCGCCGAGGAGGCGCTCTGCGGGTACGACCCGGTCCCGGTCCGCGAGGACGACCTCGGCGCCGAGCCCGGCTCCGGTCCCGGAGCCGGGACGGGCACCGAGAGCGTCGCACGCCGTGGCTTCGCCGGGACCGCGGGTCAGCCGGCGCCCGGCGCCCCGGCGGGCCCGGGCGCTCCGCGGGGCGGTGACCGGAGCGGTCAGCGCGGGCACGGTCCCGCGGGCGGGATCGGATTCGGAGGCGGCACCGCGCACGGGGTCGCCGTCGCGGCCACCTCCGGCGCCGACGCGGAAGAGGCACGCCGCGCCGCCATCGAGGCCCGCGCCGAGCAGGGCACACCCGTACCGGGCAGGCCCACGCCAGGAGCCCCGGCCCGGGGGCCGCGCGCTCTCGAAGCGGGTGGTCCCGCCCGGCCGGGAGCCCGGCGGACGGGACCCGGCGGACCCGACGAGGGGCCGGAGGAGGGCGCCCGGACGGACGGTCCCGGAGGCGACATCCGTGCGGCGCGCGCCGGAGCCATCGCCGCGTACCGCGCGGGAGCGCGAGCCGCCGCCCGCGTGCAGGAGGAACAGCGGGGCGACCCGCTCGCCCTCCCGGCACCCCGGCCCGGGACCGGGGGCGAGCAGGCCGGCGAGACCGAGCTGCACGGGCAGCACCCGCAGCAGGGCCCGTACGGGCAACCGCTTCAGCCGGGGCAGTACGGCGCTGCTCCGTCGCAGCAGGGCCAGGGGTACGACCCGTCGGTGAACCCCCAGCAGGCCCAGAGGTACGGCCTCTCCGCCGACCCCCAGCAGACTCAGGCGTACGGCGTTCCCCAACTGCCCGCCCAGGGTGGGCAGCAGGGTCCGCCCACCGCGCCCCCCGGCCAGATAGCCGACCCGTACGGAGTCGGCGGTGCCGGTTGGCACGGCGCGCAGCCGCGCTCCGCGCGAGGCACCGGCGCGGACGGCGGCCAGGGGCGACCCACGCTTCCCGGTGGAACGGCGGGCACGCCGGGCCCGGGGGCCACGGGGTACGGCAACCCCGCGCCGGGTCCGACGCGGCAGCAGCCCTCCGCCACGGAGTACGGCGGCCGTCCCGGTGTGCCCGGGCCCGCGGGCGCCCCCGACAGCGGACGGACGCAGGGCAACCGGACTCCCGAGGGCTGGGTTCCCGACAGCAGCCACGGACCCGGCGGTCTCCGCGCCACTCACGTCCCGGGTCAGCAGCGCGGTCACACGGACTCCGGCCACACCAGGGTTCCCGGTACCTCCCCGGCCGCGCCGGTCCCGGACCACACCCGCGTCCCCGGCGCCCCCCGGCTAGCCGTCCCCGCCGCGCACGGCACGCAGGGTGCGAGCGGGGGTTGGGGTGAGCTGGTCGCCGGTGCGCCGCCGCGCCGTGGCCCCGCGACCGCGCTCGCCGCCGAGCGGGCACGGCAGGCACGGATGGCCGTGGTCGGGCCGGTCACCGAGCGCTGGGCACCGGAACAGGCCGGACCCGTCCACGAGAACTGGCAGCTCGCGGCCCCCATCGGACCCGCGACCGACCTGTGGGCGCTGGGCGCCCTGCTCTTCCGCGCCGTACAGGGTCACGCGCCCTACCCGGAGGAGAACACGGCCGAGCTGGTCCAGCTGGTGTGCGCCGAGCCGCCCGCGTTCGCCGAGGAGTGCGGCCCGCTGCGGCCCGTCGTCGAGTCGCTGCTGCGTCAGGACCCCACCGAGCGGCTGGACTTCGAGGAACTGCGCGGCTGGCTGCGGTCGTTGGTGCGCTCCGCGCCGGAGCCCGAGGCCGGGGCGCACGTCGTGGCCGCGCCGCCGGTCGACCCGAGCCGGCTGCCGATCGTCCGGCGCCGGGGCGAGCTGGTCCGCAGGCGCCGCGCCGGACTGCCCGCGACCAGCCCGCACGCCCGGCACAAGCGCGCGAAGCGGGAGGGCTCCGGCAAGCCCCGGAGTCTGGGGCGCAACCTGGTCCTCCTGGTGCTGCTCCTGCTGGTCGCGGCGGTGGCGTACGCGATGGTCTTCCTGCCCAAGTCCGGTGAGGACGGCACGGACGACCAGGGCACCGGTGCCGTCGGGCAGGTCAGTCCCGCGCCCGCCACCAGTGGCGGCACCGACGCGAGCAGCGAGCCGCGCCCCGACCAGACCTCGCCGACGGCCGACAAGAGCCCCTCGGGGAAGGCGAGTTCGACCTCCGGTGGGAGTACGGGCGATCCCGATGTCGCACAGGGCTTCACGCTCCGCAAGGACCCCGCGGGATTCCGGGTCGCCGTGGCGAGCGGCTGGGACCGCACGCCGAAGAACGGACGCGGCCAGGTCGTCTACTCCCACGGGGACTTCCAGCTGATCGTCGTTCCCGGCCGGGACAGCACGAGCACCTACGGCGGCGACCCGATGACGTACCAGCGGGAGAGCGAGAAGGAGTTGCAGCCCTTCCGGGACTCGACGTGGGCCACGTCCAGCGGGATGCGGCGCATCGACGTGGGCGGCCGGGTGATGGCCGAGGGGCAGTTCACCTGGCAGGACTCGGCGGGACGGTCGCTCTACGTGCGCAATCTCGCGATCATCGTCGGCGGGCACTACCACGTGGTGCAGCTGCGCGGCCCGGAAGCCGAACGCGACGAGGTGACCCGGCTCTACGAGCAGGCATCCGACACCTACCAAGTGACCGGCTGAACACGCCCCCTGACCATCCAGCAGGGCTCTTTCCCGTGCGGGGCCGCGTTCAGGCAGCCGAGGACCGCTGAACACCGAACGGTTCCCTCCCGTACACGGAAGGGAGAACCGTCACAGTGCTGTCTCCGTACGACCCCGCTTGTTCCCTGTGCGGTGACCGATCTTTAGTCTGACCCTGTCAAGACCATTGCGGGGAAACGTGAATCAGATGCAGGGCCTGCTCCTTGCGGGCCGCTACCGGCTTGTGGACTCCATCGGCAGCGGTGGCATGGGCCGGGTGTGGCGTGCGCACGATGAGGTGCTGCACCGCACGGTCGCGGTCAAAGAGCTGACCGCCGCGCTGTACGCCGCCGAGGGCGACCGTGCCCGGCTGCTCGCCCGTACCCACGCCGAGGCGCGGGCCGCCGCCAGAATCAACCACTCGGCCGTCGTCACCATCCACGACGTGCTGGATCACGACAACCGGCCCTGGATCGTGATGGAGCTGGTCGAGGGCAACTCGCTGGCGGACGAGGTCAAGGACCGGGGCCGGATCGAACCGGCCGAGGCGGCGCGGATCGGGCTGTGGGTGCTGCGCGGGCTGCGCGCCGCGCACGCGGCCGGCGTCCTGCACCGCGACGTGAAGCCGGGCAACGTCCTGCTGTCGCCCGACCGGCGGGTGCTGCTCACCGACTTCGGGATCGCGCAGGTCGAGGGCGACACCACCATCACGCGCACCGGCGAGATCGTCGGGTCCGTCGACTACCTCGCGCCCGAGCGGGTGCGCGGCCACGATCCCGGCCCGTCCTCCGACCTGTGGGCGCTCGGGGCCACGCTCTACACGGCGGTGGAGGGACGCTCGCCGTTCCGGCGCACCTCCCCGCTGACCACGATGCAGGCGGTCGTCGACGAGGATCCCGAGCCGCCGCGGAACGCGGGTGCGCTGGAGCCGGTCATCGCCGCGCTGCTCAGCAAGGATCCCGAGGCCCGGCCGGGTCCCGCGGAGGCCGAGGAGATGCTCGCCGAGGCCGCCGAGGGCCGCCGTCCGCGGACGGCGCAGGCCCACGTAGCGACGGCCCGGCACCCGGAGACGCGGGTGGACCCGAACGCGGTCCAGGGGAACGGGCCCGGTGGAAGCGGCACGCATGGGGGTGGGACCCACGGTGGCCCGTCCTACGGGGGCGGGCCCTACGGGCCGTCCGCCACCGGAGGGGGAGGGCCCGCCGGGACCGCGTACCAGCCGCTGCCCGCGTCCGGCGGCCCGGTTCCGGCGAAGCGGCGGCGCGGCCGTACCGTCGCGCTCGTCCTGGTCATGGCCGCCCTGGTCGGCGGCGGTGGTGCCGTGGTCATGCGCTACGCGGACAACTGGCGGCACGACACCTCGTCCGTCTCGACGGGAGGGAGCAAGGGCGCCAGCACCGGCGGCAAGGCGACGCCGACGCCCTCGGACAGCGCTTCCAAGGCGCCGGGCGACAGTCTGCCCAAGGGCTGGGTGCGGGTGAAGGATCCCCTGGGCTTCCGCCTCGCCCTGCCCGGCGAGGACTGGGAGCGGACGGTCAACGGCTCCCAGATCGACTACAGCCCCGACGGCGGCCAGCACTTCGTCCGGATCGCCATCGACGAGTCACCGGACTTCGACGACCCGTACCGCCACCAGCTCGACCTCCAGCAGCAGCTGAAGAAGCTGAAGAACTACACGAGCGACGGTCCCGGGGCCAACACCTTCCGGGACTGCCGCGGCTCCCTCTGGGACTTCACCTGGACCGCCGAGGAGGGCAAGACCGACTTCCCGGGTCTGCGCCGCGCGATCGAGGAGACGTACATCTCCCGCAAGGGCGTCGAGTACGCGATCTACATGTCCTCGCCCCTGGAGGACTGGATCGTGACGCGTCAGCAGTTCGGCGCGGTCCTGCGCAGTTGGGCCGAGGCCGGATAACACCCACGGCGACGACACCGCTCCGGAGGGTCTCCGTCCGTTGGTGCATCATGGGGCCCATGGGGACCGAGGGGGAGAACGTCCGTTTGATCGCGGGCCGTTACCGGCTGGAGGCGAGAATCGGCCGGGGTGGCATGGGCGTCGTCTGGCGCGCCACCGACCAACTGCTCGGCCGTCAGGTCGCCGTGAAGGAACTGGTCCTCGACGACTCGCTGTCCGCCGAGGAGACCCGCCTCCAGCGTGACCGCACCCTGCGCGAGGCGCGGGCCGTGGCGCAGCTGCACCACCCGCACATCATCGTCGTGCACGACGTCGTCGTGGACGACGAACGCCCTTACATCGTCATGGAGTTGATCGACGGCGGTTCGCTCGCCGAGCGGATCTCGGCGCGCGGTCCCGTCGGCGCCCGCGAGGCCGCCCGGATCGGCATCGACCTGCTCGGGGCGCTGAGCCGCGCGCACGAGGCCGGTGTCCTGCACCGCGACCTCAAGCCCGCCAACGTCCTCGTCGAGGCCGGCACCGACCGTGTCGTCCTCACCGACTTCGGGATCGCCCAGGTCGCGGGCGCCACGACGCTCACCGAGACCGGCGCGTTCGTCGGTTCGCCGGAGTACACCGCGCCGGAGCGGATGGCCGGGGCGAGGACCGGGCCCGAGTCCGACCTGTGGTCGCTGGGGGCGCTGCTGTGCACGCTGCTGAGCGGCGCGTCGCCCTTCCGCCGCGACTCGCTGGGCGGCATCCTGCACGCGGTCGTCGTCGACGAGATCCGCCCTCCGGCGCAGGCCACGCCCCTGCTGCCCGTCGTGCGGGGCCTGTTGGAGCGCGATCCGGAGCGGCGGATCGACGCGGCCGAGGCGGAGCGGCTGCTGCGGGCCTTCCGGGACACCGGCCGCACCCCGCGGTGGTCCGCCCCGTACACGCCCACCCGGCGGGACAACCCGCTGCACCGGCCGGCGCCCAGGCCGTCGCCCCCTTCCGGTACGACGGACGAGCGCCCGCCCAAACAGTCCGCGCGGGGTCTGCTGGTCGCCGCCGCGCTGGTCGCCGCGATGGCCGGGGCGGGGGTGTCGGCGGCGGCCCTGCTGATGCACGACGGCGGTGACGGGAACGGCCCGCCGCCCTCGTCGAGCGCGCCCGGCAGCACGTCACGCACCCCCGGCAACGGTCCTTCGGCGTCCGGCACCGGACCGGCGTCGCCCGCCAGTGCCGCCCCCACGGTCACCCGCCGCGAACCCGCGACCGCCACCGGCTCGCGCCCCGCGCCACCCTCCGGATACCGGCTGGCGTCCGATCCGTACGGCTTCGCGCTGGCCGTGCCCGAGGACTTCACCCGGGACCCGCAGGGGGAGCGGGTCTTCTACATGTCGCCCGGGCAGGTCTTCCGTCTCGGCGTCAAGGTGTCCGAACCCGCGTCGGGGGGCCCGCTCGGCGTGATGCGACGGGCGGCCGACAAGGGGTCCTCCACCAACCCCGGTTACCGCGACGGCCGGGTCACCCGGACCACGCACGGCGGACACCCCGCCGCCCTCTGGGAGTTCAGCTGGAACGGCTTCACCGCGGCCGAGGGCGCCCGGCACACCTACGACCTGTGCTGGGAGGAGGGCGGCCGGATGTACGACGTGTGGGTGTCGGCGCCGGTCGGGCGGGTGACGGAGGCGAAGGAGTACTTCGACGTGGCCGTGGACACCTTCACCCGCACGTGACGGGCCCGTCCTGAACGGCCCCCGCGAAGAGCAGTTCACGCACAGGTGCATAAACGGGAGATAAGGGATGGCGTGCGTCACGGGTCTGTGACCGGCGGGCGACAGGGCTGGATAGCGACGGCCCCGCCGCGATAGAGATGGACCCATGAGCGACAACGGGGGAGTCCCTCACGGGGGCGAAGAACCGACGAGTTTCGGTCTGCAACCACCACGGCCCGCCGTGCCGGGACGGCAGCCGGAGGCGCAGGCCGCCGTGCCGTACCCAGGCAATCCGTATGCCACGCCCACCCGGGTCGTCCCGGAGCAGGCGCAGCCGGAGGAGCGGGAACGCCCGGCGCAGCCCGTGCAGGAACCGGGGGCCGGACGGCTCATCGCCGGCCGCTACCGGCTGCTGTCCAAGCTCGGGCACGGCGGCATGGGCACGGTGTGGCGGGCCAAGGACGAGACCGTGGACCGCGAGGTCGCCGTCAAGGAACCGCGCGTCCCGGACCATCTTCCCGAGCGTGAACGCGCCAATGTGTACGAGCGGATGCGGCGCGAGGCGCGCGCGGCGGCGCGGCTCGACCATCCCGCCGTCGTGAACGTCCACGACGTCGCGGTCGTGGACGGCCAGCCCTGGATCGTCATGGAACTGGTGCGGGGGCGCTCGCTCGGTGACGCCCTCCAGGAGGGCACCCTCGGCGTCCGCGAGGCCGCCCGGATCGGCCTGGAGGTGCTCGGCGCGCTGGAGGCGGCGCACGCGGCGGGCATCCTGCACCGCGACGTCAAGCCCGACAACGTGCTCCTCGGCCGGCACGACCGGGTCGTGCTCACCGACTTCGGGATCGCCCAGATCGAGGGCGAGACCAGCCTCACCGACACCGGCGGCTTCGTCGGCTCGCCCGAGTACATCGCCCCGGAGCGGGTCCTGGGGCAGCGGCCGGGTCCCGCGTCCGACCTCTGGTCGCTCGGTGTGGTGCTCTACACGGCGGCCGAGGGCGTCTCGCCGTTCCGTCGCAGCAACACCCCCGCCACGCTCCAGTCGGTCCTCAACTCCACGCCGGCCGCGCCCGCCTCGGCCGCGGGTCCGCTCGCCGAGGTGATCAACGGCCTGCTCGGCAAGGACCCCTCGCACCGACCCGGCGCGGACCGGGTCCGGCGCCTCCTGGAGGAGGCCGCGCGACCTCCGGCCCCGGCGCCGACGCAGGTCGTCACCGTCGCGAGCCCGATGGGGCCGACCGGGACCGGCGGCCCGGGCATCCGGCTCGGACGCAAGGCGCTGATCGGCGTGGGTGCGGCGGTCGTCGCCCTCGCGCTGGCGGCGTACCTGGTGATCGCCGACCCGTTCGCCGGACCGCTGCCCGACGGCTGGAGCAAGCATCACGTGACGGACGTCGCGGCGACACTCGCGGTCCCCGCCGACTACCAGCAGTCCACGCCGGACCGGTCCTCGGACAAGACGCACTGGGTCACGTACACCGACTGGAGCGGCAGCATCTCGATCGGGCTGACCCTGGCGAAGAAGTCGGAGGACGCGAACAAGGAGATCAAGGACTCCGCGGCGGCCGAGATGTACGCCGACAACGGCGACTTCAAGCAGAGCGGCGAGTACAGCCTGAGCATGCCCGAGGGGCCGCGGACGGAGACCGACGGGAACACGACCTACCGGGGCAGGAAGTCCGCCGAGAACACGCTGACGTACAAGACCACCGACAGCGAGAACCCGCGCCCGCGCGAGCTGCGGCTCTTCTACTACAAGTCGGCGGCCGGCGACATGTACAAGCTCACGGTCAGCTACCCGGGCAAGGGCGACTTCACCGATCGCGGACGCGAGGTCGCCCGGCAGGCCATCGCGAACCTGGACGTGGACAAGCTGTGAGCGAAAAACTGCGGCACCGGCGTTCGCCGTACCGACAACGCCCTGATCAGCGCGTTTGCTGCCAGTGATCGCTGGCGGTGTGTGAGTGGTCCGTGAAAGGACGTTACCGACGGGTACCCAAAGGGGGCGAGCGGGCATACCCTGCCGCTCATGACGGACTCGCAGGCCGCGGAGCAGGCCACGGAAAAGACCGGCACCGACGAGACGGCCGCCGCCGACGCGGCGGCCGGAGCCACCGCGCTGCCCGACGCGGATCCGGCCCCCGCCGCCGAGGCACCCGACGCGGCGCCGACAGCGGTCGCCGAGGCGCCGGAGGCCGTGCCGGTCCAGGTCGCCGCCGCCCCGGACGAGGTCGGCGTCAAGGCCGCACCTGTCGGCACCAACCCCCTCGCCCCCGCCCCCTCCGGAGCGCGCACCGCGGCGGACGTCGTGACCCCCGAGCTGGTCGCGCAGCTCACCAAGGGGGTCGTCGGGTCCGGGCGGACCGCCAACCACACGCCGTTCACCGGCGAGAAGCTGGCCGACCTGCCCGAGTCCACCCCCGAGGACGTCGAGAAGGCCTTCGAGCGGGCCCGCGCCGCCCAGGTCGCCTGGGGCGCCACCCCGGTCCGGCAGCGCGCCGCCGTCCTGCTGCGCTTTCACGACCTCGTGCTCGCCCGTCAGGCCGAGGTGCTGGACCTCATCCAGCTGGAGACCGGCAAGGCCCGGCTGCACGCGCACGAAGAGGTCCAGGCCGTCGTGGTCGCCGCCCGGCACTACGGCCGCAAGGCACCCGCGTATCTGCGCCCGAAGCGGCACACCGGCGCCGTCCCCACCCTCACCAAGGTCACCGAACTGCGCCACCCGCGCGGCGTCGTCGGCCAGATCGCGCCCTGGAACTACCCGCTGGAGCTGTCGGTCGGCGACGCGCTGCCCGCCTTCGTCGCGGGCAACGCGGTCGTCATGAAGCCCGACACCGAGACCTGCCTGACCGCCCTGTGGGCGCGTGACCTCCTCATCGAGGCCGGCCTGCCCGCCGAGGTCTTCCAGGTCGTCCTCGGGGACGGGCCCGTCGTCGGACCCGAGGTCGTCCGGCACGCCGACTACGTGTCGTTCACCGGCTCGACCCGCACCGGCCGCGAGGTCGCCCAGGGCGCCGCCGCCCGGCTCGTCGGGGTCTCCCTCGAACTCGGCGGCAAGAACGCGATGGTGGTCCTGGAGGACGCCGACATCGACAAGGCCGCCGCGGGCGCCGTCCGCGCCTGCTTCTCCTCCGCCGGCCAACTCTGCATCTCCATCGAGCGGTTGTACGTCCACGAGTCGGTCGCCGACGCGTTCGCGGAGCGCTTCGCCGCCCGCACCCGCGCCATGCGCCTCGGCACCTCCCTCGCCTACGGGGCCGACATGGGCTCCCTGGTCGGCGAGCGACAGTTGGAGACCGTGACGCGACACGTCGAGGAGGCCGTCGCCAAGGGCGCCACGGTCCTCGCCGGCGGTGTCGCCCGCCCCGACATCGGCCCGTACTTCTTCGAGCCCACCATTCTCGACGGGGTGGAGGCCCCGATGGCCGTCTGCGCCGAGGAGACCTTCGGGCCCGTCGTCTCCCTGTACCGCTTCTCGACCGAGGACGAGGTCGTCGAACTCGCCAACTCCACGCCGTACGGGCTCAACTCGTCCGTCTGGACGAAGGACGGACGGCGGGGCCGCGCCGTCGCGGCCCGGCTGCGCACCGGCACGGTCAACGTCAACGAGGGCTACGCGCCCGCGTACGGCAGCGTCCAGTCGCCGATGGGCGGCATGAAGGACTCCGGACTCGGCCGCCGGCACGGCTCCGAGGGCATCCTCAAGTACACCGAGGCGCAGACCGTCGCCCACCAGCGCCTGCTGCCGATGGCCCCGTCCCTCGGCATGGACGACGAGAAGTACGCGGCGTTCATGAGCCGGAGCCTGAAGGTCATGAAGGCGTTCCGGCTCCGGTAGGCCCCTGTCGTCAAGTCCCCCGCCCGGCCCCAACCGTTCTCGACGAGGAGAGCAGCACGTGTCACAGGAGAGCTCTGTCCAGGACCAGCCGGACGCGGCAGCGGACACCGGTGAGGGAACGTACGACTACGACGTCCTCGTCGTCGGCTCCGGCTTCGGCGGCTCCGTCACCGCCCTGCGGCTGACGGAGAAGGGATACCGCGTCGGTGTCCTCGAAGCGGGCCGGCGTTTCACCCGCGAGGCGCTCCCCAAGAACTCCTGGGACGTCAAGAACTACCTCTGGGCCCCGCGCC
Organism: Streptomyces sp. NPDC048643; assembly: GCF_040650615.1. Taxonomy (NCBI): domain Bacteria; kingdom Bacillati; phylum Actinomycetota; class Actinomycetes; order Kitasatosporales; family Streptomycetaceae; genus Streptomyces; species Streptomyces sp. NPDC048643. The sequence continues at coordinate 67,554 of NZ_JBEZHO010000021.1, read as the reverse complement.
TCGGCATGTACGGCATCCAGCGCATCCATCTGCTGGGCAACGTGATGGTCCTCGCGGGCGCCGGGGTGGGCGGCGGTTCCCTGAACTACGCCAACACCCTCTACGTACCGCCGAAGCCGTTCTTCGAGGACCCGCAGTGGAAGGACATCACCGACTGGGAGGAGGAGTTGAAGCCGTACTACGACCAGGCCCGGCGCATGCTGGGCGTGCGGCTCAACCCGACGATGACCCCGTCGGACGTCCACCTCAAGGCGGCCGCCGAGCGGATGGGCGTCGGGGACAGCTTCCACCTGGCGCCGGTCGGCGTGTTCTTCGGCGACGGACAGGACGCGGACGGAGCGGCGAAGGCGACGGCGGGCCAGGAGGTCGCCGACCCGTACTTCGGCGGCGCGGGCCCCTCGCGCAAGGCGTGCACCGAGTGCGGCGAGTGCATGACCGGCTGCCGCCACGGCGCGAAGAACACCCTCAACGAGAACTATCTCTACCTCGCGGAGAAGGCGGGCGCCGTCGTCCACCCCATGACGACGGTCGTGTCCGTCACGGACGACTCGCGGGGCGGGTACGCCGTGCAGACGCTTCCGACGGACGAGCGGCGCAAGGGGGAGGGGCGGACGCTCACCGCGCGCCGGGTCGTCCTCGCGGCCGGCACGTACGGCACCCAGACGCTGCTGCACCGGATGAAGGCGGGCGGCCAGCTCCCGTACCTGTCGAAGCGGCTCGGCGAGCTGACCCGCACCAACTCCGAGGCGCTGGTGGGCGCGCAGACCGACGACCGCAGGTACCGCAAACTGCACGGAACGGCCAAGGCCGACTTCACCCAGGGTGTCGCGATCACGTCCTCGATCCACCCGGACGAGAACACGCACATCGAACCCGTCCGCTACGGCAGGGGTTCCAACGCGATGGGCGGCCTGTCCATCCTCCAAGTCCCCTACGCGGAGGGCTCGTCGAGGGTCGCGGGCTGGTTCGCCAACGCGGCCCGGCACCCGCTCCTGGTGCTCCGGTCACTGTCCAACCGGCGCTGGTCCGAGCGCACCATCATCGGGCTCGTCATGCAGTCGCTCGACAACTCCCTGACGACGTACCTGAAGCCCAAGGGAGCGGGCAAGGGCCTGTTGACGGCACGTCAGGGACACGGTGCCCCCAACCCCAAGCAGATCAAGGCGGCGTCGCAGGCGGCCACCACCCTCGCCGAGGAGATCAACGGTTTCGCGGGCAGCAACGTCGGCGAGCTGATGGGCACGCCGCTCACCGCGCACTTCCTCGGTGGTTGTCCGATAGGCGCGGGCGCGGAGGACGGGGTCATCGACCCGTACCACCGGCTCTACGGCCACCCGGGGATCTCCGTGGTCGACGGCTCGGCCGTCTCCGCGAACCTCGGTGTCAACCCGTCCCTGACCATCACGGCGCAGGCCGAGCGGGCGATGTCGTTCTGGCCCAACAAGGGCGAGGCCGATCCGCGTCCGGCGCCGGGAGCCGCGTACGAACGCCTCAAGGCCGTCGAGCCCTCCCGGCCCGCGGTCCCGGCGGACGCGTTCGGCGCGCTGCGCCTCCCGTTCCTGGGCATGCCGGCGGTGCCGCCGAAGGCCTAGCCCCGACGCGAAGAAGAACCACGCGAAGAAGGACCTGCGCCCCCCTCCGAGCGCAGGTCCTTCCTCGTGTACGGGGCCGAGGCCCGCGTGTGTGCTGTCCGTTCGTGTTACGCGGTCGCGTCACCGGACTTGCGGCGGCGGACGACGACCAGCGCACCGGCGCCGGCGACGACGGCGATACCGCCGGCGAGAGCGATGGTCGGCAGCGCGGAGGCCGACTCCGACGCGGATTCGGACACGCTCGCGCTCGGGGTGGCGTCGTCCTCCGCGAAGGCGGCCGGGGCGACCGACAGCAGCGCCAGCGGGGCTATGACAGCCGCCGCGGCCGCGGTGGCCAGGGCACGGCGAATCTTCATGAAGACCTCGGGAGTCCGGTGCGCGTCGACGCGAGGCGCACGGGTGGGTGGTGCGGACGAGGCCTCCGCTGTGGGGCGCGGGTGCGGCCGTTGGTTCAGCAGGTGTGACCGGCGAAGGCCGAGAAGGGTTGTCCGGTACTTCACAGAATTCTTATGTGGGCTGAGTCACATCCGTGTGTGCCTTGTGTACAGGCATTCGAACGGCTTAGAACTGACCCTCGTGTCTGAGAAGCAGCCCGAAGAAGCCGGGCCACCAGCGGTTCCTGACGATGTGTGGGAGCGTTTCGCGCGCGACAGCGAGCGCGACATCCGAAGCTCCGCGCCGAAGGAACCGTCCGCGCGGGCGCGCCTGGTGACGGAGCGGCTGCGTCAGGAGGACGCCCGGGAATCCGAGCGCGCCTCCCGCCGGATCTTCCGCAGGAGCCCGCCGCGACCCGTGCAGCCCGAGGGCTGGCGGACCGGTCCCGCCTGGCGCGAGATGGACGGACGCGCCGCCCGGCGCCGCCGGCTGTGGGCGGTTCTCGGCATCCCGCTCGCCGTCGCCGTCGTGGTCGTCGCGATGAAGCCGTCCCTCCTGCCGGGTGACCCCTTCGGCACCTCCGCCGAGGCCGCCGACCCCGTGAACGCCGCCCCGCTGCCCGTCGAGACCGCGGCACCCACCGCGCCGCCGTCCGCCGGTGACTCCGCAACGCCCACCCTGGACCGGCCGTTCGCCGGATCGCCCGCCGAGCGCTGGGCCGACGGCGCGGCCGGCATCGTCCTGCCCAAGGCCACCCCGGTCGGCTCGCTCACCGAGGAGCAGGTCGCCACCGCGCTGGACAACACGAAAAAGCTGCTCGTCGGCGCGAACCTCGACCCGGCGACGCTGCGCGGGGAGCGTCCCGCCGCGGCGGTCGCCGTCCTCGATCCCAAGGTGCCCGGCATGATCCGTGACGTGAACCGGTGGCTGCGCGCGCCGGACCGTGAGCACGATCCGCTGGTGCTCTTCAGCCGGTTCGACCCCGACGAGGCCCGCCCGGTCGGGAAGGTCGTCAAGACGCGTGGCCGGATCACGTTCAAGGCGGGGAAGAACGCGGCCGTGGTCGTCCACGCCGACTACACCTTCGTCTACCCGGTGACCCCGGCCGACGGGAACTCCACCGAGGTCGCCCGTACCATCGTGCGCCGCGTCGTCGACGTCGCGTTCTCCGACCCGCGGAAGTTCCAGGTCACCCCCGGAAAGGTGCGGATCGTCGAGTTCAGCGAGGACATCGGCAACTCGGCCTGCGACGTCTACGACGGCTTCCTGCACCCGCAGTTCGACTCGACCGGCTCCCCCGGAGCGGCACCGACCGGCCCGACCACCGACCCGTACGACCGCAGCCGTGACATCGGGAGTGCCACCACCGGCGGCTGCGGCACCGTGTCGCGCACCTGACCGCGTCCGCGTCCGGGCACGGCGAAGGGCCCCGCGGAACGGTGTCCGCGGGGCCCTTCTTCCGTCAGCACCGGCGTCAGGGCAGCGCCGGTGCCTGGAGGCGGCGCCGGGGGGGGGTGCGCCGCTGGTCACGGGGTGCTCGCGGCGAGGGGGCCGCGGCACGGATTCAGTTGTGCGCTGTTCTCGCTCGTGCGGATGTCGCGACGGCCTCCGCAACCGTCCGGCATCCCTGAACAGATTCCGCCGGGCGGCCCCGGGCGTCCCCGGAGCCGACCGTTCATGAGTGACCGGGCTGCTGTCCCCTGCCGTCCGGTCACACCACCTGGAGCGAGGTCCCACGACGCACGGCACGATCCGTACGTCTCATCGCTCCAGCGGAGCCACGCGTGGTTCTTTCGGGCCCGCCCCTGGCTGGCACGGACACCAGGAGAAACGAAGCCCGCGGCGCCCCGGTCACGCGCCGTACGGGTGAGAGGAATGCGTACGTGCGTGCGCCGGGTAAGGGGCCGTCCGCCCTGGACGCCGGCGGTCCGACGCCCTGCCGCCGCGAGGCGTCAGACCCGGCCGCGGCACAGTTCGAGGAGCGTCATGGCCAGCGAGGTGCCCGGCTTGCCGAGCGCCTCGCGGTAGTGGCCGAGGATCTCCATCTCGCGGGAGAGGTTCACCCGACGGCCGCCCGAGGTCATCCGGGCCTCCTGGATCACCGCCGAGACGGCCATCCGTTCCTGGACGAGACCGATGATCCGGTCGTCGAGCGCGTCGATCCGCTCACGGGCGCCGGTGATCACGTCGGCGGCCTCGTCGGTGCGGGCGCCGGTCTTGTCGAGTACGTCGGTCATGGCGGGGCTCCTCGGTGGAAGGGGTGCCCCGGAGCCGTCGGGCCCGGAAACGGCAGACGCCCCGGGCCTTGTCGGCCCGGGGCGCCTGGGAAGTCGCTTGTCAGTTGCTCAAGCAGCACGACCATGGCAGCCGGTGGGCCGGTTGCCATAGGTAAACAGGAACGTCGTGTGCGTGAGCATGACGGCAGTATGCACGGGCTCGCGGGCCGCGGCCAAGCCGGTTCGGATCGTGAGACCCGGGCCGGGAAACCGGGCGGCGCCACCCCCGTCGCGGCCCCCGGTAGAATCGCCCCTACACACCCTTTGCTCACCGCCGGAAGGCAGACCGTGCCAGAAGCGTCCCCCGCCGCCCCCGACACCGTCCTGGTCGTCGACTTCGGTGCGCAGTACGCCCAGCTCATCGCCCGTCGCGTCCGTGAGGCCCGGGTCTACAGCGAGATCGTGCCGAGCACCATGCCGGTCGAGGAGATGCTCGCCAAGAACCCGGCCGCGATCATCCTCTCCGGCGGTCCCTCGTCGGTGTACGCGGAGGGCGCCCCGCGCCTGGACCGCGCGCTCTTCGAGGCGGGCGTCCCCGTCTTCGGCATGTGCTACGGCTTCCAGCTGATGGCGACGACCCTCGGCGGCACCGTCGACAACACCGGCGCCCGCGAGTACGGCCGTACGCCGCTGCACGTCTCGAAGTCGGGGTCCACCCTCTTCGAGGGCACCCCGGACGAGCAGCCGGTGTGGATGTCGCACGGCGACGCCTGCTCCGCCGCTCCCGAGGGCTTCACCGTCACGGCGTCCACGGACGTCGTCCCGGTCGCCGCCTTCGAGAACGACGAGAAGAAGCTCTACGGCGTCCAGTACCACCCCGAGGTCATGCACTCCACGCACGGCCAGCAGGTGCTGGAGCACTTCCTGTACCGCGGCGCGGGCATCACCCCGACCTGGACCACCGGCAACGTCATCGACGAGCAGGTCGCCCTCATCCGCGAGCAGGTCGGCACCAAGCGCGCCATCTGCGGTCTGTCCGGCGGTGTGGACTCCGCGGTCGCCGCGGCCCTCGTCCAGAAGGCCATCGGCTCCCAGCTCACCTGTGTGTACGTGGACCACGGTCTGATGCGCCAGGGCGAGACCGAGCAGGTCGAGAAGGACTTCGTCGCCGCGACCGGCGTCCAGCTCAAGGTCGTGGACGCGGAGGAGCGCTTCCTCACGGCGCTCAAGGGCGTCTCGGACCCCGAGGAGAAGCGGAAGATCATCGGGCGCGAGTTCATCCGCGTCTTCGAGCAGGCCCAGGCGGAGATCATCGCCGAGGCCGCCGAGGGCGAGGACGTCGCGTTCCTCGTGCAGGGCACGCTCTACCCGGACGTGGTCGAGTCCGGCGGCGGCACCGGCACGGCCAACATCAAGTCCCATCACAACGTGGGCGGCCTGCCCGAGGACCTGGAGTTCCAGCTCGTCGAGCCGCTGCGCCAGCTGTTCAAGGACGAGGTCCGGATGGTCGGACAGGAGCTCGGCCTGCCGGACGAGATCGTCCAGCGCCAGCCGTTCCCCGGCCCCGGTCTCGGCATCCGTATCGTCGGCGAGGTCACCAGGGAGCGGCTGGACCTGCTTCGCGCCGCCGACGCCATCGCCCGCGAGGAGCTGACCGCCGCCGGTCTCGACCGGGACATCTGGCAGTGCCCGGTCGTCCTGCTCGCCGACGTGCGCAGCGTGGGTGTCCAGGGCGACGGCCGGACGTACGGCCACCCGATCGTGCTCCGTCCGGTGTCCAGCGAGGACGCCATGACGGCCGACTGGTCCCGTCTGCCGTACGACGTCCTGGCGAAGATCTCGACACGCATCACGAACGAGGTCGCGGACGTCAACCGCGTCGTCCTCGACGTGACGAGCAAGCCGCCGGGCACCATCGAGTGGGAGTAGTCCTCCCGCGAGGGGCTTAGAAAGCCCTAGGTCCGCTTGAGCGTGCGCACCGGCGCGCCGGGCTTCCAGACCTGGACGACCAGATACTTCTCGTCCTCGACGCAGGTCCGCGTGACCTCCGTCAGCTCGGTGCGGAAGAGGTGGAACGGCTCCGGCGGTTCCACCTCTTTCACGTACCCGGCCTTCGCGGGGTCGTCGTCGCCGACCTCGACGGCCCGGCCGCTCACGCGGACGTCCCCACCGCCCATGTCCGTGCCGGCCCCCGGGTTCGCCTGAAGCGCGAAGCGCGGGTCGCGGAGCAGGTCGAGGGCCTTCAGCGAGTCCGGCATCATGCCGAGCCACAGCTCGCCGCCGACGAAGCGCACCTCGATGCCGGAGGTACGGGGCGAGCCGTCCCGGCGGAGGGTCGCGAGGGTGTGATGGGTGAAGGCGCCGAAGCGGTGCTCGACCGTGGCGGCGAGGTCGGGTTCGGCTGTGGAGAGGGCTGCCCAGTTCATGGTCCCGAGTCTGACGCCCATACCCGACACCTCCTGTCGTATTTCCGACGAGTCCTGGCCTTGTGCCGTCCTCTTCCCGGCCCCGTTCCGTTTTTTCTCCCCAGGAACACCATCTCTGCCCGGACACCCCTGTTCTCCTGCGCTGACCCCGGGTAACTTCCGCTCCGTACCGAACACGCCAGTGCTGGAGGACCTATGCACGGGCCCACCCCGCCCCTGCCCCGCCCCACCGACCAGCTGCGGTTCGCCATGCCGCCGATGCACGAGTCACTCGACGACGAACGGCAGCACCGCAAGGAGCGGCTGACCGGCGCGCTGCGCCTGTTCGGGCGGCTCGGCTTCGAGGACGGTGTCTCCGGGCACATCACGGCACGCGACCCGGAGTACAGCGACTGCTTCTGGGTCAATCCCTTCGGCATGCCGTTCAAGCACGTCACCGTGAGCGACCTGGTGATGGCCAACCAGGACGGCCAGGTCGTCCAGGGCCGGTATCACGTCAACCAGGCCGCGTTCACCGTGCACTCCCAGGTCCACGCGGCCCGCCCCGACGTCGTCGCCGTCGCCCACTGCCACTCCGTGCACGGCCGCGCCCTCGCCTCCCTTGGCGACCTGCTCGACCCGATCACCCAGGAGAGCTGCGCCTTCTACGAGGATCACGCCCTCTACGACGCGTACACCGGCGTCGCCGTCGACGCAGAGGAAGGCCGCAGGATCGCGAACGCGCTGGGCAGCCGCAAGGCGCTCGTGCTGCGCAACCACGGGCTGCTGACCGTCGGGGACTCGGTGGACGCCGCGGCCTGGTGGTTCCTGTCCATGGAGCGCTCCAGTCAGGTCCAGCTCACCGCGAAGGCCGCCGGCCGCCCCCTCCTCATCGACCACAAGCAGGCCGTCGCCACCCGCGAACAACTCGGCGGCGACCTCGTCGCCTGGATCAACTACCAGCCCCTGTGGCAGGACATCAGCCGCAGCGAACCGGATCTGCTGAGCTAGGGCTGCGCGCCGGGCCCTAGAAGCCGCGCAGGACCGCTGCCTTGGTCAGGGCGAACTCCTCGTCCGTCAGGACGCCGTCGCGGTGCAGGTCGCCCAACTCCCGCAGACGGCGCAGCAGTACGTCGTGGTGGTCGGAGCGCGGCGGCGCGACGGCTGCCGCCAGGGGGGCGTCCGTGACGTCTCCGACGCGCTTGGAGGGATGCGGCAGCCGTGCCGTGACCGCCGTCGCGACCAGGGCCGTGAGCAGGTCGCGACGGGTGCTGCCCCACAGGTGGAGGGCGTACGGGTCCTTCTCCGGCGGCAGCTTCGAGAACACCGCGTCCCGCGTCACGAAGCGGAGGAAACCGTCCTCGAAACCGGAGTTGGGCAACCACTCGACCTGCACCAGGTCGCCCGTCGCGATGATCCGGGGCCCCGTCGCCCGCTTGACCCGGTCCGAGGTCTCCGACCAGTCGATCCGCACCTGCCCCCCGTCGAAGGACACCGTCCCGTCGCTGGACCGGACCGACACCGGGACGGGCGGGCCCGTGAGCAGATAGGCCGTCGCCGGCTCCTTGGGGATCTGGTCCAGGAGCAGCGCGCGGCGGATCTCCTCGGCGACGTACGCGGCGACCCCGGAACGGTCCACGTCGACCGCCAGCCGGTAGGGGTCCGCCGCGTCCGGGAGCCGGCCTCCGGTCGCCTGGAGCAGCGGATCGGCGCCCTCGCGCAGCCGCAGTCTCAGCCGGCCGCGCTTGCGTTCGGGCTCGTGCGCGACACCCGCCACCGCCTCCAGCGGGACGGCGACCTCCCCGTACGTCTGCCGGAACAGCGGGACACTGCGGTGCAGTCCCGGCGTGATCCGGACCGTGCTGCCGTCGAAGGCCCAGGTCCCGTCACGCTGGATGATCTCGGCCATGGGGAAATTCTCGCAGCCGGGTCAACACGCAGTCCCGCACTTCACCCGCGCTGACCCGACCTGACGAATGCGCCCTGTGCTCCGTACGGCACAATTCGCAGTCGACAAGGGGCAGTTGTGGGTCGGCTGTACGAGAGTTCTGGCGCGGGAAGGCGGCAGTGGACGTGGCGGTGCAGGAGGCGAGACACGGTGCGGGGCACGGTGCCGGGTCGGGTGCCGGATCGGGCACCGGGCAGGGCGGCGGGCCGGGCGCGGGCCGGGGTGGCGGACCGGGCGGCGGACAGGACGGGACACGGGGCGGGGGAGCGCGCGTGCACGAGGGTGGCTGCACGTGCGGGGACTGTCCGCACGGGGCGCGTACGGGGCACCGGCGCGCGGTCGCCGAATTCCTCGCCAAGCGCGACGCGTTGGCATCCGGACGGGGGCTGCCCGCCGGTGTCGCGCACTCCGCCTCCGCGTCCCGGCAGTGGGTGTCCGACGAACTCACCCAGTCCGCGGACCTCGTCGCCGAACGCGGGCGCCTCGACGGCGAGGCCTGGCTGGGACGGCTGTGGCGCTACACCGCGTACACCGTCTGGGGCACCACCGTCGCCCTCCTCCTGGCCCAGGCGCTCACCGCGATCGGCGCCGGCTGGACGGCGGCGCGGACCGCCGGGCTGCTCGCCGCGGTCGTCCTCGCCGGACTGCTGACCGGGGCGGCGTGGCTGCACCGGGCGCGGGGCGGAGCCCTCGCGCCCGTCATCGGTGAGGACAACCGTCTCTCCACCTCCCGTGCGGTGGCCGCCGGTTGGGTCCTGCTCGCCGTCTACGCCGTGCTCGTGCTGGTGGGCCAACTGGCCGCCGCCTCCGCGCACGGCCGGCGTGACGAACTCATCGCCGGGCTCGAACTCGCCCGGGGCGCCGGGATCGTGACCGTCGTCGGCGTGGCGTGCGGGGTCGCCGTGCTCGTGCGCAGGGTGGTGGCGCTGCGGGTGCTGGGGCAGCAGCTGCAGAAGGTGCGCGCGGACCGGCCGCGCGCGGCCGACCTGCTGACCGACGACTCCGGGCGCGGCAGCTTCGCCGACATCCAGTACGTCGTGATCAGCGCGGTCGCTCTCGTCTTCGAGGTGGTGCGGTTGGCGCGGCGGCCGTCGCAGTTGCCGGACCTTCCGTGGGGGCTCGCCGGGCTGGTGCTGGTGTCGGCGGCCACCTATCTCGCCGGGAAGTACGCCGAGGGCGGCCGGCCGGTGATCCTCTCCGTGGTCCGCGCCCGCGAGGCGGGCGACCTGGACGCGCCGATCCGCACCGGGGACGACATCGAGATCCGGGGGGCCGGGTTCGTACCACCGGGCGCACAGGGCGCTGCCCGGCTGTCGCGGATGGTGGTGCGGATCGGGCCGGTACACGTCCACGTCCCGCTGATCCCGGTGCCCGGAGGCTTCAGCAACCCGACGGACGCGGTACTGACCGTGCCGGTGCCGGTGGATGTCGAGGCGGGCCGGGTCGAGGTCCAGGTGGTGACGGCGGCGGGCGTGGAGACGAATCGGTACGGCATCGATGTGACGGAGTAGGCGGAGCGGACCGGGTCGCGGTCCGCCGATCCGGCTGGGCTCCGGTGGGGGGTCGGGGCCGTGCCGGTACATCCGCCCGTCGCCGTTGGATCAGACGTGGGTCGAGAAGCGGGAGCTGCTCGATCCGGACGTAAGCGACGGGCATCTGATGTACGGGCACGGCCCCTTCCGCCGGATGCCGTCCGCGGACGGCCGACCTATTTGTTCGTCGTCAACGATCTGGCCCCGGTGGGAACTTTCAGCCCCTCCGGCGTTTGAGGAGCGGGGTCTGGGGCGGCGCCCCAGGTACGGGTTGGGTAGGGGCGGAGGGGGCGAGAGACGGTTTGTGGGGTGGGGCCCGGGTGCCCTGGAGGTCAGGGCAGGAAAAGGGCGCCGGTGTTGAGCGCGGAAGCGTGTTCGTACGTATGGTCTGTTGAGGGGTCAACAGAACACGGTGAGAGGCGGCGGAGAGCGATGACTCACGGTATGCGGTCGGACACGCACGACCCGTATCTCGAGGAGAGGCGAAGCTGGCGGGACACCGCAAGCCGCTACGCCCTGCTCCCGCTACGCATCTTCCTCGGCGTCACCTTCATCTACGCCGGCCTCGACAAACTCACCGACAGCACCTTCCTGAAGTCCTCCGGCTCGGGCTCGATCGGCGACATGATGCGCACGGTCCGCGACTCCTCCGCGATACCGGCCCTCGTGGACCTGTCCCTCAAGAGCCCCGTCGGCTTCGGGTACGCCATCGCGTTCGGTGAACTGGCCGTCGGCATCGGCACCCTCATCGGCCTGCTGGCCCGCATCGCCGCGCTGGGCGGCGCCCTCATCTCGCTCAGCCTGTGGCTGACGGTGAGCTGGGCCTCGGACCCGTACTACTACGGCAATGACCTGATCTACCTGATGGCGTGGCTCCCCCTCGTCCTGGCGGGTGCTTCCGTCTTCTCGCTCGACGCGGCGCTACGGTCCCGGCGCAGGCAACGCGCCGGGACCTACAACTAGCGCCTGATCCGGGGCTGCGACCAGCACCGGATCAAGAGGAAGAACCCACGCCGCGCGGGCGCCCGTCCGCGCGGCGTCCGCGTACCGCGTGGGTCACGGAGGCCACCGCGCTCGCCAGGCACAGCCCGCCGACGACGACGGGGATCATCACGAACCACGGCGTGACCCACCAGCCGCCCGCGTCCCCGGCGAACGCGATGCCCGCGCCGGTCAGGGCGAGGCCCGCGACCAGTTTTCCGGGCTGGAACTCATGACGCGGCACGAGCCACCTCCGCCTGGCCCACGCCGACCTGGAGATCGAGGTCGAGGGTGCCGCCGTCCTTGACGACCGTCGCCGGAGGCAGGGTCAGCTGCTTGTGCTTGCCCGGTTCCACGTCCACGTCCTTCTCCTTGTCGCCCGGCAGCTGGATGTCCCCGACGCCCACCTCGATGGTGAGCCGTACCGTCGCGTCCCTCGGGACGATCACCTTCAGCCGGCCCGCGCCCACCTGCGCGTTCGTCTTCACCGTCTGTCCCTTGGCGAGGTCGACGTGGCTCAGGTCGAGCGTGCCGACGCCCGTGCCGAGGTCGTAGTCGGGCCGGACGTCGGCCGCCGACACCGGGATCCAGTCGGTGCGCACCCAGTGTGTGGTGATGTCCTTCGGCAGGGCGGCGGAGGCGGCCAGCAGGCCCGCCGTCACCACGGCCAGGAAGATCGACCCCGCGCCCGTACGCCCGAGGAAGGCGCTCAGGGCGATGCCCAGGCCGAACACGACGAGCGCGGCGGCCAGGCCCGCCTGGAGGCTGGTGCCGAGTGCCTGGTCGTCCCAGGTCAGCCCGGTGCCGAGGCCGCCGGCCAGCAGGGCGAGGAGGAAGACCCAGCCGCCGATCCAGCGCGAGCCGCGCTGTCTCGGCTCGCGACCCCGGGGCGGGTCGGTCCGTGAGGTGCCGCGGGCGATGTTGAGCGCGGCCGCCACGTCCCGGTCCTGGGTCTCCCCGGGTCCCCACAGATAGCCGGTACCCCCGACATGCGAGCCGTCCTTGACGATCGGGTCCCGCCACCAGGACGGGTACGACGCCGGCACCGGCGGAGCCTGTGCCTCCGGCGGGGCGTCGGCGGCCGCCTGGGCGGCGAGCGGGTCGGGGTCCGGGGCGTCCCGGTGCCGCGACCAGTAACCGGCGCCCGCCAGCAGCAGCGAGAGGACCACGGCGAACGTCAGCACGCTGCCGTTGTTGAGCATCGAGAGGAAGACACCGCAGCCGACCAGCGCGAACAGTACGGCGGCCAGTGCCTGACCGTCGACGCGGCCGGTGAGGAGCTTGCGGACCTCGTTCTCCTCGTCGTCGTCGTACGGGACGAAGAGCCAGGCGAACCCGTAGAAGATGAGGCCGATGCCGCCGGTCGCGGAGAGCACCGCGAGCACGATCCGGAAGATCACCGGATCCATGTCGCACTGGCGGCCGAGCCCGGCGCAGACCCCGCCGATCATCTTCTGGCGGCGGTCGCGGCGGAACCGGGCCGGGACCTCGGAGACCGCGGTCGCACCGCCCCGTCCCGCCGTGCGGCCCTCCCCGGGAGCGCGCGGCTCGTCACCTGGCCCGGAGCCGGGACCCGGCTCCGCCGCCGCGTGCTGCTGATCTGTCATGCGTCCATGGTGACGGGCGGGAGGGCCCGGCGGCAGTCGGGACGACCCTGGCAGAACCCTGATATCCGGCCCCGAGGGCATCCGAGGGCATCCGAGGGCATCCGAGGAGGGGCGGGGGCCTTCCGAGCGCCGGATCCGGAGGATCCGCCCGGCCATCCGGAAGATCAGGGGAGTATCCGGGGCCGACCCTGATGCCCGGGCTCGCCGGGCGTGTGACCATCGATGCCATGCCGGAAGCCGCAACCCTGCCCGTCGACGACCCGCGGCCCTCGCGCAAGCTCTACCGCAGCAGCGACGGACGCTGGCTCGGAGGCGTGGCGCGCGGGCTCGCCGGGCACCTCGGGCTGCCCGTGATCTGGCTGCGCCTGATGTTCGTCGGCCTGTTCATGGCGGACGGACTCGGCGCGCTGCTGTACGCGGCCTTCTGGTTCTTCGTGCCGCTCGGCGTCGGCGGTGTCGGCGCGGGCCGCACCCCGGCGTTCACCGCCGAGACCTCGCCGGACGGCCGCCGCAGGCTCGTGGCCCGCAAGCCCGACAAGGGCCAGATCGTCGCCCTGCTCCTCATGGTCGTCGTCGCCTTCGTCTTCGTCGGGAACGTGAATCTCGGCGGGGGCACCAAGGCGTACCTGTGGCCCACCGTCCTCGTCGGCGCCGGTGTCGCCCTGGTCTGGCGCCAGGCGGACAACGCGCGCCGGGCCCGCTGGGCCGAGGTCGGCCGCCGTCGCCGCACGCTCACGCTGCTGCGGTCCGCGGCCGGTGTCCTGCTGGTCACCGCCGGCGTCTCCGGGATATTCGTCCTCCAGGGTTCGGCCGCGCACCTCGGCTCGGTGCTCCAGGCGGCTCTCGCGGTCCTGGTCGGCGTCGCGCTCCTCGCCGGCCCCTACCTCGTGCGCATGACCCAGGACCTTTCCGAGGAGCGCCTGATGCGCATCCGCGCGCAGGAGCGGGCCGAAGTCGCCGCCCACGTCCACGACTCGGTGCTGCACACCCTGACCCTGATCCAGCGCAACGCGGAGAGCCCCGGTGAGGTGCGCCGCCTCGCCCGGGCCCAGGAGCGCGACCTGCGGGCCTGGCTCTACAAACCGGAGGGGACGGGCAAGGACGAGGACGACGAGCCCGACACCCTCGCCGAGGCCGTCCGGCGCAACGCCGCGGAGGTCGAGGACAAGCACGGCGTCCCCATCGAGGTCGTCGTCGTCGGCGACTGCCCGCTCGACGAGGGCCTGACCGCACAGATGCAGGCCGCGCGGGAAGCGATGGTGAACGCGGCCAAGTACGGTGGCGACGGCGGCGCCGTACAGGTCTACGCCGAAGTCGAGGGAAGGACGGTCTTCGTGTCCGTCCGTGACCGCGGCCCCGGTTTCGACCTCGACGCGATTCCCGCCGACCGCATGGGCGTCAGAGAATCGATCATCGGCCGCATGGAGCGCAACGGCGGCACGGCGCGACTGCGCGCGGTGCCGGACGGCGGCACCGAGGTCGAGCTGGAGATGGAGAGGGCGGAGAAGACGTCATGAGTGACGCGAACGAGCCTGTTGAGTCCGGCGGCACCGAGGACGGACGCCGGGTGCGCGTGGTCCTCGTCGACGACCACCGCATGTTCCGTACGGGTGTGCAGGCCGAGATCGGGGAGACCGAGCGGACCGGCGTCGAGGTGGTCGGCGAGGCCGCGGACGTCGACCAGGCGGTCACGGTCATCACCGCCACCCGCCCCGAGGTCGTCCTCCTGGACGTCCACCTTCCCGGGGGCGGCGGCGTCGAAGTGCTGCGCCGCTGCGCCCCGTTGATGGCCGACGCCGCGCAGCCGGTCCGCTTCCTCGCGCTGTCCGTGTCGGACGCGGCGGAGGACGTCATCGGCGTGATCCGCGGCGGCGCCCGGGGCTACGTGACCAAGACGATCACCGGCACGGACCTCGTCGACTCCGTCTTCCGCGTCCAGGACGGCGACGCGGTCTTCTCCCCGCGCCTCGCCGGCTTCGTCCTCGACGCGTTCGCCTCCACCGACGCCCCGCCCGTCGACGAGGACATGGACCGTCTCACCCAGCGCGAGCGCGAGGTCCTGCGCCTCATCGCCCGGGGGTACGCGTACAAGGAGATCGCCAAGCAGCTCTTCATCTCCGTCAAGACGGTCGAGTCCCACGTCTCGGCGGTCCTGCGCAAGCTCCAGCTCTCCAACCGCCACGAACTGACCCGCTGGGCCACGGCTCGACGGCTGGTGTGAGGCGGCCTCGACGGCTGGTGTGAGGCAGTCGGCCGCGTCGTCGGTCCGGGGTTCCGCCCCGGGCCGTAACCGGATCTCGAACCAGACCTCCTTGCCGACGCCCTTCTCCCGTCGCTCCGCTCCCCATTCGTCCGCCAGCGCCGCCACCAACCCGAGTCCCCGCCCCGACTCGTCCTCCGGTGACGCCTCGCGCGGCGCCGGAAGCGTGTCACCGGCGTCCGTCACCGTGACCCGGAGACGGTCCTCGGTGAGGGCGCAGCGTGCCCGGATCTCCCGGCCGGGAGCGGCCTTCGCGTGCCGGTACGCGTTCGTCGCCAGCTCGCTGAGCAGGAGTTCGGCCGTTTCCGTGACGTCCTCGGGCAGACCCCAGGACTCCGCCTGTTCCCGGAACAGGGTGCGGGCCCTGCCGACACTCCGCGCGTGGCGCGGCAGGCGCCACTCGATGTCCTTGGGGGAGGAGTCGGACGTCCGTGGGGGCCGGCTCGGGCTCTGCATGCGCGGTTCATCCCTTGCGTGGAAGCTTCGACGTTTGCCGGGATCACGGTCCCGCGCCGCGCGTAACCTCAGGAGTGACGGCACGGGTATAGAGGGTGGCTGTACCCGTCGTAGACCCGGCGGAGGTGTGGGTGTCGACCGAGGTGAGCAACCAGCCGCCGATCGCCTGGCGTTACTGCGGCAGCCAGATCAAGCTCTGGCGCACCGAGGCGGGCGTGGGCCGCGAGGCACTGGCCAAGGAGGCGGGTTACGACTACGAGTACGTCAAGTCCATGGAGAACGGCCGCCGCCGTCCGACCCTGCGGCTCTTGCAGATCGCGGACCAGGTGTGCGGGGCGGGCGGAAAGCTGGTGGCTGCGCAGGAGTACTTGAGGCCGGAGCGCTTCCCGGCGCGGGCTCAGGAATTCGTGGCGGTCGAGAAGGAAGCGATCGCCGTCCACTCCTACGAACCTCTTCTGATCCCTGGCCTGTTGCAGACGGGGGAGTACGCGCGAGCGTTGATCGGGGAGAGCCTGCCGCCGCTGGACGACGAGACCGTCGAGGAGCGTGTCGCCGCCCGACTGGAACGGCAGGAATCGCTCACCCGCAGGAAGAGCGTGGTCTTCACCTTCGTCATCTACGAGGCCGCGCTCCGCACCGGGGTAGGCGGCCCGGAGGTCATGCGGCGACAGTTGCGCCACATCTCCGAGGTGGCCGCACTGCGGAACGTGTCGATCCAGGTCCTGCTCGCAGGGCGCGGGTATGGGGTGGCGCTGAACGGCCCCATCGTTCTGCTGGAGACGGCCGACCACGACTACTACGCCTTCGCCGAGGGGCAAGAGACCAGTGCGCTGTACGCCGACCCGGACAAGGTCAGTGCGCTGACGCAGGCGCATGGCATGATCCGCATGCACGCCCTCAGCATTGGGGATTCGGCCGCGTTCATCGGAAAGGTGGCGGAGGGGCTGTGAGCGATCGCCTGAAGTGGTTCAAGTCCAGTTACAGCGACAGCCAGGGCAGCAACTGCCTCGAAGTCGCCCTCGACTGGCGCAAGTCGAGCTACAGCGACGAGCAGGGTGGCGCCTGCCTCGAATTCGCCCCCTGCCCCCACACCGTGCACGTCCGGGACTCGAAGCTCGGGGAGTGGAGTCCCCGGTTCGCGGTCGCCGGGGCGGCCTGGACCGCGTTCGTCGCGTACGCCCGGCACGAGGCCTGAGCCCCGAGACCCAAGCTCCGGGACCCGAGCGGCGTTTGCAAGGAATGGGCGGTGGATTGACCCCACCCTCCCACCCTCCCGTGTCGCGAGCGGCGCCCGCCGGGTGTCCCAACGTCCGCCACACACAGCCGAGATGACTTTTCGTGACCGGCTTGCAACGCCACGTCGTCACCCTCTAGCGTTCGCGACAACAAACAACCCCGGTCGGGTGCTACCAACACCCGCCGGGGTCTCACCGCAAGATCGGAAATAGGCGATCCCGTGGCTTACGAAAACTCTATCTCCGCCCTGCCCGCGCCCGCACACCCCATGGCCAACCCCGGCTACGGGAAACGGGCTGCCCCGGGCGAGCCCGGCCAGGCGCGCCGGACCCCCGACTTCGGGCATCTCCCGCCCCGCGAGGCGTACGTCGCCGCGTTCGTCGACCGGCTGCCCGAAGGCGCCGCGATGGACGTCAAGAGCCTCGCCAAGGTGCTGCCGTTGTACGGCCAGCAGGCCGTGGGGTCGGCACTCAACGCCCTTTCCCGCGCCGGGCACCTCCGCCGCGTCCGGCGGCTCGCCGAGACCGGCGACACCGGCACCCGCTGGGTCTTCCGCACGCACTGGTCCCGGGTCGCACGTGACGACGAATGGTGGGCGCGGTACCTCACGGGTGACGACGCGTCGGGCGCGGCCGAGGCGATCGGAGCGAACGGCCTCGATGTCCCGGTCGCGTCCGTCGCCGTGGCGTCTCCCCACGCGGCCGCTGCGGCTCCGGGTGGCACCACGGGTCCGCCCGCCCCGGCCCCGGTCCGCTCCGTCGCCTACCGCGCCCTCGCCCGACTCGGCCGGATCGACGGCAGGTTGACGCTTTCCGCCGCCGACTGTGCGTACCTCGCCGAGCCGGCCGCCGCGTGGTTCGAGCGCGGGGCGACCGAGGACAGCTTCACGAGCGCGCTGACCAACGGCCTCCCCGACGTCGTGCACGCCCCCCGTGCACTGCTGGCCCGGCGGCTCCGCGACAAGCTGCCCCCCGAACCGGCCGCTGCACCCGATCCCGAGCCCAGCCTCGCTCGCGGCCCCCGCCGCACGATCCTGGAGTGCACGGAGTGCGGTGTCCCCGGACGCCCGCAGGCCCTCCCTGGGGGTCTCTGCGGGGCCTGCGCCGCATCACGCGGAGGCGAGGCCGGTCCATCCGCGACGCCCTCCGTGACAGCGGACTCCCTCCCCGACGTCCGCCGTCACGTCTCGCGTATCCGCGCCGCCATCGCGACCCGCAGAGATCGAGTGGGCTGCGACGAACCGGGATTGCTCTTCTCTCGATGAGCGGTGGGGCCGCCGGTCACACCACCCGGGTGGCCCCCGCGAACGGCATCTGGTCGATCGGGGCCAGGCGGACCGGCGCCGACGGGTTCGGGGCGTGGATCATCTGGCCGTCGCCCACGTAGATGCCGACGTGACTGATGCCCGAGTAGAAGAACACGAGGTCACCGGGCTGGAGTTCGGAGCGGGAGATCCGTTGGCCCGCGTTGATCTGGGCGTACGTCGTCCGGGGCAGGGACACTCCGGCGGAGCGGTACGCGGCCTGGGTGAGGCCGGAGCAGTCGAAGGCGTTGGGGCCGGTGGCGCCCCACACGTAGGGGCTGCCCAGCTTCGAGTAGGCGAAGGAGACGGCCTCCGCCGCACGTGAGGTGGGTGCCGCGGTCGTACCGGACGAGCCGGACGTGCCCGTCTTGGTGGCGGTCGGCGGGGCGAGTTCGCGGGCCGAGGAGCGAGAGGCGCGCTGCTGTCCGCCCGCCGCGCTGCCCTGCTCCGCGTACTGCGTGCGCTCGGCGGGGCTGAGCCGGGCCAGCAGGCCGCGGGCCGCCTCCAGCTTCCCGGTGATCGTCTTCTTCTGGCGCTTCAGCTCGGCCTGCCGCGCCTTGAGCGAGGTCAGTTCGACATGGGCGGCGCCCCGCAGCTGCTCGATCTCCCGCAGCTGTTTGCGTACCCCGGCGACGGCCGCCGACTGCCGGGTGCCGACCCGTTCGGCGAACGCGGCGCCGTCCAGGTACCGGTCGGGGTCGTCGGACAGCGCCAGCTGCACGGCGGGGTCGATGCCGCCACTGCGGTACTGCGCCGCCGCCATCGAACCGAGCTTCTCCCGGGCCGAGTTGAGCCGGTCCTCCTTGCGGGCCGCCTCGTCGCGCAGCGTCCGCAGGTGCTTCTCCGCCGTCTCGGCCTTCTCCTCGGCGCCGTTGTACTTCTCGGTGGCGACCTCCGCCTCCTTGTACAGCGTGTCGACCTTGGCCTTCACCTGGGCCGGCGAGAGCTGGGGCTCGGCGTGGCCGACCCCGTCGAAGGCGGTCGCCGTCGCCGCGCCCGCGAGGGCGATGGTGACTGCTGTGCGGGCCGTGTTTCCACCGATAGAGCGCTGCCTGGTCCTGCGGTGCGCTGCCACGAGGGCCCACATCCTTCCGTACGACCGTCCCTGTCGGGCCGGTCAAGCGGTGACATGTCCGGCGGCGGCTCACACAGGGGGAGCGTGCCGCCGCCGGACCTTCTCGGCGGTGGTGTCCGGCCGGCCGCCCCTGGCCCGGGCGGTTTGGTGGGACGCCGGTCACCTGGGGGAGGACGCTAAACCTGCGAGTGCGGCGTCGGTGACTCCTTGTACGGAACTGTCGCCACTGGACCGTCCGGTGACCGAACGTGACCGGTATCCCCGCCCGGCCCCGCCGACTTCACCCAGCACGCTGACCGAACCGGCGAATCCCGGACGACCGGAGTGACTCCGGTGCTATGGCTGACGGCCGGTGCCCCCGAGCACGGGGGAGGACCCGGTGGCCGGAGGGGCCAGGGCGTAAGGGTGGCCCGGTGGGAGGACGCCCGAGGGTGCCCGATTAGGCTCCGGCCCCATGGGCGTACTCATCCATCTCTTCGTCGGCCTGCACATCATCGGCATCGCCGCGCTCCTCGGCGGCTTCCTCACCCAGATGAAGGCGATGGGCCGCGGCACCGCCCGCTTCGTCCCCGCGATGCTGCACGGCGCGCTCACCATGCTGGTCACCGGTGTCGCCCTCGTCGGCCTCAACCAGGCCGACGACAACACGGTCAACACCGTCAAGATCGGTGTGAAGCTGGCCCTGCTGATCGTGATCCTCGGGCTCGTCTACGTGAAGCGGGACGACGAGAAGGTCGACAGGAACCTCTTCGGCCTCGTGGGCCTGCTCACCGTCGCGAACATCTTCATCGCCGTCCTCTGGACCTGACCGGCCCCGCCCTGCGGGTCGACACGGCTAGGGCGTGGCGCCCGGCGCCGTCGACCGCGCCGCCAGGACCGCTCCCGCGGCGACCGCCAGCCACGCCGCCACCGAGATCCACAGCAGGACCTCTCCGAGCCCCTTGAGCCAGGAGACGTCGAGAGCGGCCGAGACGGCGAGGGCGGCCACCGCCGTCATCCCCATCGGGAAGACCGTCCCCCAGCGCTCCAGGACGTTGCGCGGACGCGGCCACACCACCTCCGCGACGATCAGCAGGCAGAACGCGACGAGGGCCAGCGTCACGAGCACCGTGGTCGTCGCGCGCAGCGCACCCTGGTCGTCGTCGTTCCACAGGTACGGGTTCACATGGTGCGCGGCGACGAGCGCGGCCCCCGCCAGCGCCGAGATCCCGAGGGCGCCGCCCGCGATCCAGTGGTCCCCGGCGCCCCGTGTCACCTCCCGCACGTCGAACCGCGTGTACGCGATCACGTAGAGGACGAGCCCCAGCCAGAACAGCACCATCGCGGCATGCGCGAGCCAGTCCCAGTGCTCGGCCGAGGCGACCGCCGAGCCCAGTACCGACAGGCCCTGCGTGGCCACGCAGACGAGGAACACCCCGCCCGTCGCGCGCCGCCGCCAGTGCCGTACGACGGCCACGAGCAGCACGGGCCAGAGCACGGCCGCGAGCGCGAGGAGGGCCTGGGCGAGGGTCTGCCACCCCAGTGCCGAGAACCGGATGCCGAGCACGGTGGTCGCCGCGACGGCGGTCAGGGCTGCCGGTGTCCCCGCCTCCCGGACCCACCGCGCCCGGTCCCGCGTCAGCCGGACGGCGAAGTCCGCGGCGAGCGCCAGCCAGCCGACCGAGGCGAGGGCCAGCGCGATCCGGGAGAGGGTCTCGTGGTCGGTCAGATACAGACCGACCGAGAGGATGCCGGTGGCCATGACGGCGGCCCCGGCGGCGGGCGCCCGCCGCGCCCACCGGGCGGGGATCTGAGGACGGTCTGACGTATCCGGCATTTCGGGCATGCGCCCGATGCTAGGGACCGCGGGACCGGTTCCCGGCGGGCCACGCGTGTGTGGCGCCGATTCGACCTCCACGCGCGCGTGCCCGCGGGAGGCGGCTAGGCGGGGCGCACCACGCTGTGGATCGCCGAGGTGCCGTCGTAGTAGATCGACTCCTCGCGGACGTACGCCCCCGGCTTCGGCGCGTGGATCATCATGCCGTTGCCGATGTAGAGGCCGACGTGGCTGATGTCGTCGTAGAAGAAGACGAGGTCACCGGGCTTGGCGTCGGCGAGGGAGACCGTCGTGCCGGCGTTCACCTGGTCGTAGGTGACACGCGGCAGGGAGACGCCGGCGGCCTTCCAGGCGGCCTGGGTCAGGCCCGAGCAGTCGTAGGAGTCCGGGCCGGTCGCGCCCCACACGTACGGCTTGCCGATCTGTGTGCGGGCGAAGGCGAGCGCCTTGCCGGCCTTCGTCGCGTACGAGGGGTCGGTGGCCGTCGAGCCGGACGAGCCCGTCGTGCCGCCCGACGGCGAGCCCTGCTCGGTGGCCTTCTCCTTGGCCGCCTTCTCCGCCGCAGCCTGCTGCCGTGCCAGCTCCGCCGCCTTGACGGCCGCCCGCTCCCGCTTCTTCTTCTCGATCGCCGCCAGCCGCGCCTTCTCCTCGGCGGTCAGCTTCGAGAGCAGGTCGCGGGCCGCGGAGAGCTTGCGCTGCACCGTCGCCTTGGACGTCTTGAGCGCGTTCTGCGAGGTGGTCAGCGACTGGAGGCTCTCGCTGGCCTCGGTGCGCTTCTTGGTCGTCGCCGCCTGCTCGGTGACGTAGTCGTCGACGGCGGCCTTCTGCCGGGTCGTCAGACGGCTCATCAACTGCGTCTGGTCGAAGTAGTCCTGCGGGTCGTCGGCGAGCAGCAGCGTCGCGGTGCCGGGTGTGGAGGCTCCCGTGCGGTACTGCGCGGCGGCGAACGAACCCAGCTCCTCGCGCGCGGAGTTGAGCTTGTCGGTGCGCTCGGCGACGTCGTCGAGGAGGGTGTCGACGCGCTTGCGCTGCTTGGTGGTCTTCTCCCGGGTGGCGTTGTACTTCTCGGTGGCCGTCTCGGCCTGGTGGTAGAGGTCGTTGACCTTCTTCTCGACCTCTTCGACGCTGGGCCTCGGCTCGGCCGAGGGCGCGGCGTTCGCCGTCTGGGAGAGCAGGGCCACCGAGGTGAGGGCCGCCGTCGCGAGGGCGGGGGTCCGTATGCCTGCCATGCGCGAACCCGTAGGACGCGACTTGCGGTGCGACGCCAAGAGAGGCGACTCCTTCCGTCATCCGCCTACCGAGTTAGCTGTCGGGTTCGGGCGGGTGGTTCCGGAAGGATTGCCCTACGGTCCTGGCCCCTCGGGGCGGTCGGACCGATTCACCCCAGGTCGGTGGGTCCCCGGCTCCGGCCGCCTGGTGGGCGGGCCGAACTCGGCGGAGGCCGCTCGGCCCGGCGACGTTCGCCGGTTGCGGTCGGGCGGCCTTCCAGCACGCTAGCCAACTCGTGTGGTCCGTGTGAAGGTTGGAGTGCGATATGCCCGATACATTTTCGTGACCTTGGCCATGTGCCCCGTCGCGGGCGCCGGGCATGAGTGGTGTGTGCCACTTTGTGAGGGTGTCCGGGGGCGGCTCCTCCCGGCACGGCGACCGTGGTGGGGACCGGTCGTACCCGCTCCGACGTGCACTTACCGTCACGAGCCGGTCACGCGCACGCGTCGCGAGTTCCCGTCGAGTCCTCGGGGTGGCCTCGGTGTGTCAGTGGGGCGGCCTAGACTCGGAGAGCGATGAGCAGCCTCTTTGACGACAGCTTCCTGGCGGACCTCAAGCCCTCCGCGGCCCACGAGGACGAGCACCCGCCGCCGCCCGAGGACGAGCACGCGCCGGAGCCGGTCGCGGACGACCTGTTCGGCGGCCGGTTCGACGTGCCGCCGAGCCGGGACGCGTACTACCGCGACGGCGCGCACCGGCCCGTCGTGGACCCGGCGGCCCTCCTCGACGGGCTGAACGAGAACCAGCGCGCGGCCGTGGTCCACTCCGGCTCCCCGCTGCTCATCGTGGCCGGCGCGGGTTCCGGCAAGACCCGCGTGCTCACCCACCGCATCGCCCACCTCCTCGGCGAGCGCCATGTGCACCCCGGCCAGATCCTCGCGATCACCTTCACGAACAAGGCCGCGGGCGAGATGAAGGAGCGCGTCGAGCAGCTCGTGGGCCCCCGGGCCAACGCGATGTGGGTGATGACCTTCCACAGCGCCTGCGTCCGCATCCTGCGCCGCGAGAGCAAGCAGCTCGGCTTCACCTCGTCCTTCTCGATCTACGACGCCGCCGACTCCAAGCGCCTGATGGCGCTCGTCTGCCGTGATCTCGATCTCGACCCCAAGCGCTTCCCGCCGAAGTCCTTCAGCGCCAAGATCTCGAACCTGAAGAACGAGCTGATCGACGAGGAGGACTTCGCCGCCCAGGCCACCGACGGCTTCGAGAAGACCCTCGCCCAGGCCTACGCGATGTACCAGTCGCGGCTCCGCGAGGCCAACGCGCTCGACTTCGACGACCTGATCATGACCACGGTCAACCTGCTGCGCGCCTTCCCGGACGTCGCCGAGCACTACCGCCGCCGCTTCCGGCACGTCCTGGTCGACGAGTACCAGGACACCAACCACGCGCAGTACGCCCTCGTGCGGGAGCTCGTCGGCACCTCCGAGCACCCCGTGGACGTACCGCCCAGCGACGCCGACCTGCCGCCCGCCGAGTTGTGCGTCGTGGGTGACGCCGACCAGTCGATCTACGCCTTCCGCGGCGCGACCATCCGCAACATCCTCCAGTTCGAGGAGGACTACCCGAACGCGACGACGATCCTCCTGGAGCAGAACTACCGCTCCACGCAGACGATCCTCACCGCCGCCAACGCGGTCATCGAGCGCAACGAATCCCGCCGCCCCAAGAACCTGTGGACGAACGCGGGCGCGGGCTCGAACATCACGGGCTACGTCGCGGACACCGAGCACGACGAGGCACAGTTCGTCGCCGACGAGATAGACCGTCTCACCGACGCGGGCGAGGCCAAGGCCGGCGACGTCGCGGTCTTCTACCGGACGAACGCCCAGTCCCGTGTCTTCGAAGAGGTCTTCATCCGCGTCGGCCTGCCCTACAAGGTCGTCGGCGGCGTCCGCTTCTACGAGCGCAAGGAGGTCCGGGACGTCCTCGCCTACCTGCGGGTGCTGTCCAACCCGGAGGACTCCGTCCCCATGCGCCGCATCCTGAACGTGCCCAAGCGCGGCATCGGCGATCGCGCCGAGGCGATGATCGACGCCCTCTCGCAGCGCGAGAAGATCAGCTTCCCGCAGGCACTGCGCCGCGTCGACGAGGCCTACGGCATGGCCGCTCGTTCGACGAACGCGGTCCGGCGGTTCAACACGCTGATGGAGGACCTCCGCACGATCGTCGAGTCCGGCGCGGGCCCGGCCACCATCCTGGAGGCCGTCCTCGAACGCACCGGCTATCTCGCCGAGTTGCAGGCGTCGACCGACCCGCAGGACGAGACGCGCATCGAGAACCTCCAGGAACTCGCCGCTGTGGCCCTGGAGTTCGAGCAGGAGACCGGCGAGGACGAGACGCCGGCCGGACTCGCCGCGTTCCTGGAGCGGGTCGCCCTCGTCGCGGACTCCGACCAGATCCCGGACGAGGAGGACGGCAACGGCGTCATCACCCTGATGACCCTGCACACCGCCAAGGGCCTCGAATTCCCCGTGGTGTTCCTGACCGGCATGGAGGACGGCGTCTTCCCGCACATGCGCGCCCTCGGGCAGGTCAAGGAACTGGAGGAGGAGCGCCGCCTGGCCTACGTCGGCATCACGCGCGCGCGGGAGCGGCTCTACCTCACCCGGTCCTCGATGCGCAGCGCGTGGGGACAGCCCTCGTACAACCCGCCCTCCCGGTTCCTGGAGGAGATCCCTGCGACGCATCTGGACTGGAAGCGCACCGGGGCGATCTCGTCCCAGCCCGCCGGTCCCGTCTCCGGTGTCGCGGCCTCGCTGTCGTCGACCCGCTCGCGGTCGGCGGCCGCGGGCGCGGCCGGGTTCGCCACCCGGCGCGGTGTCTCCGAGAAGCCGGTGGTCGCGCTGGCCGTCGGCGACCGCGTCACCCACGACCAGTTCGGCCTCGGCACGGTCGTCGGGGTGAACGGCACGGGCGCGAACGCGGAGGCGACGGTCGACTTCGGCGAGCCCAAGCCGAAGCGCCTCCTGCTCCGGTACGCCCCGGTGGAGAAGCTGTAGTTCGAGCGGCTCGACGGAGGGTCCGGATCTCGACGAGAGGTCCGGACCGCCTTCGACGGCGTGGGTTACGTGGGATCCAGACCGTGGCTGCGCAGCCAGGGGAGCGGGTCGATCGCCGAACCGCCGGCCGGGCGGACCTCGAAGTGCAGGTGCGGGCCGGTCGAGTTGCCGGAGTTCCCGGAGAAGGCGATCTGGTCACCGGCCTTGACGGTGGTTCCGGTGGACACCTTGTAGGTGGAGAGGTGGCAGTACCACGTCTCCGTACCGTCCTTCGCGGTCACGATCATCATGTTGCCGTACGCGCTGTTCCACTGCGTCCGGACGGTTCCGTCGGTCGCGGACAGCACCGTCGTCCCGTACGAGACGGGGAAGTCGATGCCCGTGTGCACGGACATCCAGTTGATGCCGGCCTGGCCGAAGTAGGCGCTGAGGCCCTTCTGCGCGACCGGAAGGGCGAACTTGGGACGCAGCCGCTCCTTGCGGGCCGCCTCCTCCGCCGCCTTCTTCTTCTCCAGGACCTGCTGGGCCTTGAGGTCGATGCGCTCCTGGGTGCGGCTCGCCCGGTCGGCGAAGTCGTCCGCGCCCGCGGACAGGCTCTGCAACTGCGTGTCCAGCTTGTTGTTCGCGGTCGACGGCTTCACCGCGGTCGCGTCCGAGGCGCTGGCCGTGGTGTCCTTCGCGTCGTCGCCGCCGACACCGCCCACCGAGGCGGCCGCGATCCCGGCGACACCCATGACACAGGCCGAGGGCACCGCGATGGTCAGCAGGGCGGAACGTTTCGCGGGACTTCGGCGCCGGGATCGGGAGGAGCTGCGCGACGAGGGGCGCGGCGCCGGCGTGATCTCCTCCATGTCGTCGAGCAGCGGCGTCTCCCGCTCGTCGTCGTAGGCCTCGTACGCCTCGAAGTCGCCCTGCGCGCTGCGCTCTTCGCGCTCCGGGTAGGAGCCGTCCGCGTCTGCGGAGTGACCGGCCTCGTCGAACTCGCCCTCTTCGGGGCCGAGTTGACCGAAGGCGGCGCCATCGAAGGTGGTGGTCGCCTGCTGGTCGAAGGGGACCGGGGCCGGCCGCTCGGGCTGCTGCTCGTAGATCTCGGTCCGCGGGTGGTCGTACGTCTCCATCTGCGGGTGCTCGTACGGACCGTACGGGTCCTGGCCGCCGACGGTGTTCCACTGCGTCGCGTCGTACGCGCCGGTCTCCTGCGTCGCGGCGTTCCACTGCTGGGTCCCGTCGAGCTGCTGCTCGGGCTGGAGCCAGGCGCTCGCGTCCCACTGGCCCGAGGAGTCGGGGCCCGGGTGCTGCGCGGGGATGTCGGCGAGCTGCTGGTAACCGGCGGCCCAGGCCGTCGTGTCGTAGGCGCCGGTGTCGTACGCGGCCTGGTGCTGCGCCGCGTACGGGTCGTGGTTCAACGTCTGGTGGGCGCCGGTGTTCCACTGCGTGGCGTCGTACGAACCCGTGCCGCCGGCCTGGCCCGGCATGTCGCCGAAGAGCGGGTCGGTGGCGAAACTCGCGGTGGGGTAGGCGCCGGTGGTGTTCGCGTTCGCACCGGGATCGTAGGCGCCGACGGAGTGGTCGCCGTACGCGGTGAAGTCGCCGTACTGGGCTTCCTGACCGCCGTAGGGCGCGTAGAGCGCGGAGGCGGCATCGGAAGCCGGGGCCGGGGGAGTTGCTGTCCCCGACGGGTGACGGTCGTTCACCAACTTCTCTTTCGCCTCGACAACAGGGGCTGGCAGAGCAGTGCGGTGACTGTACCCGGCGGTATGCGGGCGCGACAATCTTCGGCAGGTTTCCCCTTCGTGGGAAACGGGCATTCGGCCGTGTTTCGGGGGAGGGCGGGCAAGGCTTTGGCCTGGCGTTCGATGAGTGTTCGAAGTTTCGGTGTGATGGGACGCGGTCAGGCGACCGTCAGGCCGCCCCTGCGGGCCGCGGGACGGGCCGTCGGCTCCTCCATGTCGAGCGCCTGCCGGATCCCGGTCGCGACGGCCGGGTGCACCGGGAGCGCGAGATGGCCGACTCCGCTCACCCGGACGTTCTGCGCGAGCAGGTCGGGATGCTCGACGCAGGCCGACTCCAGCGGGTCCATCAGGTGGTCCAGATCGCTCCAGAAGCTGACGAACTGCGTACGGCAGCCGGGGGCGGGCCGGGTCAGCTCCTCGATGACCGTGGAACCGGGGCGCATCTGGCGGACGATCGGGTGCGCGTTCATCAAGGGGGCGACCCGGGTGCCCGAGTGCGGGGTGCCGAGGGTGACGAGGGTGCGGACGTGGGTGTCGCCGCCGAGGCACTGCGCGTAGTACCGGGCGATCAGGCCTCCGAGGCTGTGGCCCACGATGTCCACCCGGTCGTGGCCCGTGCGCTCACAGATCTCCTCGATGTGGCGGCCCAGCAGCTCCGCCGCGGTGCGGATGTCGCACGTCAGCGGCGAGTAGTTCAGCGACTCGATGTGCTGCCGCCCGTGCTGGGCGAGGTTGCGGCGCAGCAGGAGGAAGACCGAGCGGTTGTCGATGAAGCCGTGCAGCAGGACGACCGGCGGCTTGGCCTGCGTGGGCAGCTTGGTCGCGTCGTCGTCCGGGGAGGGGAGCGCCGGTACGACACGGCGTTCCGCCGCGATGCCGGAGGGGTAGAGGAGGAGGTGCCCGGCGAGGATCGCGAACTCCAGAGCCGTGGCCTTCAGCAGGGCCACCGAGATCCCGGCGAGTTTGGTCGGAAACAGACGCTGACAGAGGGGAAGAAAGGGCGATACCGTCCCAGGGACCTTCATGGCCGACCTCCCGTCGGCACGCGGCAGGACCGCTCTGTCCCCCGTGTGCCCTAGTGGAAAGCCGTGACGTCGGTGACGGCGGTGGCGGACAGCGCGTACCCGGCGCTGTCGTGCCCCCGTCGATCTGCCTCATCACCGCGGAGTCCCGCTGACGGCGCGGTGGCGGGGCCACCTGATCGGCGGCTCTCCTGCGCGCCGGCTCCGGCGAGGCCCGTACGCCGCACTCCCGTGCGGCGCCGGTGCCGCGATGCGGAACCTGCGCGGCGAACTTGTCCCACTGTGTGATTTCCCCCTCGGTCTCCGCCGTGAAACTGCCGGTTACGGGATGCTGGCGATAACGTTCGTTCACTTCCGTGGTCGACAATGGCGCGGAACGCTTGTGCCGCCTGGCGTGTCCCGTCCTTCGGAGCGATCCGGAAGGTCGGGTGCGGCGAGGGGCTGAACGTGCGATAGGTGTCAGTGGTCAGTAGGTGTCGACGGCGTCGGCAGCGACTGGATGCTTACGCCTGGTGATGACTGGTTGCTTTCTGTAGTTGTCTCTGCAGGCGGCGGTCGGTCGTCGCCGTCGTTCCGCGTTCGTCGTTGTGCAGTCGTTCAGTCGGTGTTCTTGCTTCATGGAGGCAGTGATGGGTGTGGCAGCCGGACCGATCCGCGTGGTGGTGGCCAAGCCGGGGCTCGACGGCCACGATCGCGGGGCCAAGGTGATCGCGCGGGCGCTGCGCGACGCCGGTATGGAGGTCATCTACACCGGGCTCCACCAGACGCCCGAGCAGATCGTCGACACCGCGATCCAGGAGGACGCCGACGCGATCGGGCTGTCCATCCTCTCCGGTGCCCACAACACGCTCTTCGCGGCCGTCATCGAGCTCCTCAAGGAGCGCGAGGCCGAGGACATCAAGGTCTTCGGCGGCGGCATCATCCCCGAGGCGGACATCGCGCCCCTCAAGGAGAAGGGCGTCGCGGAGATCTTCACCCCGGGCGCGACGACCACGGCGATCGTGGACTGGGTCCGGGCGAACGTCAGGCAGCCGGCCGGCGCCTGAGCGTCGAGCGCGGCTGTTCTGTCGGAGCGCGGAAATGCCCGGGGGCCCGGAGTGTCTACGCCTCCGGGCATCCCCGAGCCCTGCGCGCGCCTCCGGCTGCCCCCGAGGCGTGTCCGCGCCTCCGGGTATCCCCGAGCCCTGGGTGTGCATCCGGCTGCCCCCGAGGCGTGTCCGCGCCTCCGGGTATCCCCGAGCCGTGCCCGCGCCTCCGGGGGAGTGCGTCCCCGGGCTTGCCGGCGTCTTGGGCGAGCCCGAGCCCCGGAGCCCCGGCCTCCGTCGGGTCCCGGCCTCAGCGGGGTGACGAGCAGGGCCGCGGCGGCACCGACCGTCTGCGGGGCGGTGAGCGGCAGTCTCACGCTTCTCTCCCCCCCCGGGGGGGCTGGCGATCACGCTGCACTCCGCCTCTCCGCACGGCGGCGGGCGACGGCGGCACGGGTCCGCCCTTCTGCGCGGGCCGGGGGAGGGTCATCGCGCCGGTGTCGAGGGCGTCAGCTCGGCGGCCATGGCCGCTCTGAGGCGCAGGGTCGTCACCAGGCGTTGGAAGGCCTCGGCCCAGTAGCCGCCGGCGCCCGGTGTCGCGTTCTCCGTCTCGTCCGGGACCGAGGTGAGACCGTCGAGGCGCCCCGCCTCCGCCGGGTCGAGGCACCGCTCGGCCAGCCCCATCACCCCGCTGAAGCTCCAGGGGTAGCTGCCCGCGTCCCGGGCGATGTCGAGCGCGTCGACCACCGCCCCGCCGAGATCCCCCGCCCACGGAACCGCGCACACCCCGAGCAACTGGAACGCCTCGGACAGCCCGTGCGTCCCGATGAACCCCGCCACCCACTCGGCCCGTTCGCCGGCGCCCAGCGTCGCGAGCAGCTTGGAGCGCTCGGCCAGCGACACGGCCCCAGGCCCCCCGGCCTCCGGCGCGGAGGGCGATCCGAGCAGCGCCCGTGACCACCCGGGATCACGCTGCCGGACCGCCGCCCGGCACCAGGCCGCGTGCAGCTCCTTCTGCCAGTCGTCCGCCACGGGCAGCGCGACCGCCTCCTCCGGCGAACGCCCGCCGAACCGCTCCTGCCAGGTCCCGAGCGGCGCCGACTCGACCAACTGGCCCAGCCACCAGGACCGTTCACCTCGGCCGGCCGGTGGCTTCGGCACCACGCCGTCCCGCTCCATCCCGGCGTCGCACTCGTGCGGCGCCTCGACCACGATCACGGGTGTGTCGCGCGTACGGTCGACGGCCACGCAGGAGCCGGCGCGGGCCGCCATCCGCGCGGCGAGCGCGGAACCCGGCAGTGCGGAAAGCAGCTCCGCCGCCGTCGCCCGGACGTTGCGACTGCGGTCGGACAACGCCCGCTCCAGGAACGGCTCGTCGGCGCCGCCCAGCCGGGACCGCAGCGAATCGAGGAACATCAACCGGTCCTCGGCCCGCTCCGTGGCCCACGTCGAGACGAGCAACTCCCGCGCGGCGGCGGGATCCTCGGCCCGCACGGCCGCCAGCAGCGCGACCCGCTCGGCGAACAGACCCTCCTGCCAGAGCTGCTGGACCCGCTCGGTCTCCTCCGGTCCCGGCAGCGAGGCGCCACCGCCCGGCGCGGAACGCAGCGCGAACCGCCACTCCGGGTTCAGCCGCGCCAGCCACAGCGCCCGCGGCCCGGCGAACGCCAGCGCCGCGGGCCGCAGATCCGTGCGCCCCCGAGCGGCGTCGAGCAGCGCGGGAAGCGTCTGCGGCGGGGCGGCGAATCCATGGGTGTTCGCCGCGGCCAGCCACTGGGGCAGCAACTCCATGAGGTCGGGAGCCGCTCCTCGGCGGCCGCCACCCCCGGTGCCGGGCCGGTCGGCGAGAAGCATCGCCAGTCTGCGGGCGGCGGCGGGCGGCAGCACGGCCCGCGGATCCGGCGCGGCAGGCTCCGGACGGGCCGCCGCACGCGCCGGCCGCACTCCGGCCCGACGCCGCACGGTCTCCACCGCGGCAGCGTCCAGCAAGGCCACCGGAGGTTCCTGACCCGGGTCCCGCAACGGCGGCGTTCGCCGCTCGGTCCCCAGGAGCGCCACGGTGACGAGGTCCTCCCAGGAACCACCGACGGGCGCGCCCGAAGAAGCCGACGTCGTGTTCATGAGCGTCCTTTCCTTGTGGAGGACATCAGCGAGGTCCCCGCGGTCGGCGGCGCCGACGGTCCCCGGGATGGGAACAACGGGCGGGAGGCGTGCTGCCGGACCGGGCGATCGTGCTGGTCCCGGGGCCCGGTGAGCGCCCAGGTGGAGGGCGGGGGCAGGGTTCCACCGGCCGTCGTGGCGGGAAGGGCGGGCCGGACGTGGTCCGTCAGCACAGCGGCACCGCCTCGCCCCCGTCCTCCGGCCACGCCGTCAGGGGAGTGAAGCCGCGATGGCCGCACTCGCCGAAGACCGTGACCGGCGCTCCGCCGGAGAGGGCGACCAGGCGCCACAGGTCGGGACGCGACCGCGCGGCGGGAGTAAGGGGGAGCGCGAACTCCCCCTCTGCGTCCGCCAGTTGCCACGAGCCACCGTCCGGTGTCGGGACGACTCCGCCCAGGGTGACCGGGCAGGACTCCAGCCAGGGGTCGGTGCGCAGTGCTTCTCCATAGCGAGCGGCCGCCTCCGAGGTGGTCAGGCCCTTCGGGCGTATCGCCGCGGGCGCGGGAGGCGAGAACCGCTCACCCAGTGCCGCCCGCACCTGCCCGGCGCCCGGATAGGAGGACACCTCGGCCTCGAAGGCCAGCCCCACGGGAAGCGCCAGCTCGGGTGTCCGGCCGGCCGCTCCATAGGAGAGGAGAAGCGCGGTGCGCCCCGACTCCGCGCCGTGCAGCCAGATCCTGCGGGTCGTGAGCTTGGCGTCCGCCGTGTCGTACTGCGCGAGGACCAGCCAGCGGTCGCGCACCGGCGGACCGTCGGCCGATCCGGACAGCCCTACGCGGGAACGGACCGTCGCCGCGAGGCCGTCCGGCAGGTCCTCGCGCCGCAGCCAGCCCTGGTCGAGGAGGTGGAGCAGCGCGCACTCCTCCAGCAGACGCACCGGCCAGCCAGGACCCGACGACGGAATCGCGCCCAACTCCCGTACCCGGGAGGCCAGTCCGGGCGCCTGCGCGTCCACCATCCGGGCGGCTGTCTCCTCCCACATCCCGTACCCCGAGCGCTCCGCCGAGGCGAGACCGCCGCGCAGCAGGTCGGCGAGCCGCTGCTCCAACTCCGCGGCACCCACGCTGATCCGCTCGGCCCGGCGCTCGGCCCTGCGCCGTGCGGCCTCGGGGTCACCCGAGGCGGACGCTCCAGATCCCCCGCCCGCCGTCCTCCTGTCCTCCGCGCGCTTGCGCCGTCCCGCCATCCACTCCTCGGCCCAGCCCGGCGCCTGCCCCGACGGCACCGCGCCGTCCGCACCCGACCAGAGCAGCAGCAGCCCCAACGCGTGCTTGCACGGGAACTTCCGGCTCGGGCAACTGCACTTGTACGCGGGCCCGGCGGAGTCCGCGATGTCCACGACCGTCTGATACGGCTTGCTGCCGCTTCCCCTGCACAGTCCCCATACCGCCCCCTCGTCAGAACTGCCCGCCTCGGACCACGGGCCGGCCGCGCCGAGCTTGCTCCCCGCTGTGCGTGACGCGACGTCAGGCGCCAGTGCCAGCACCTGATCCGCCGTCCAGCGCACCGCCTGCTGTGTCATGCGTCCGAAGGTAGGTCCCGCCACTGACAATCGACCGCGGCGAGCGCGTATGTGCAGGTCAGAGCCGATTGTCAGTGGCGTGGTGCACGGTGGAACCAGATCCGAACCGGCCGAGCTGGAGGGGGACCGAGCCATGTCCGTGTCCGTTGAACCGACGTCCGCGCAGACAGCCACGGGAGCGAGCGGGCAGACACCCGCGGGAGGAGGGGGAGCGGGTGGCGCGAGCGCGGAGGGCGAGGCGCTGCGACCGCACGCCGAGCACGCCTTCGCCGCCGAACTCGCCGCACTCGCGGCGCAGGACGACCGGCCGCGCCCGGTCCGCTGGCGGATGTCGCCGTGGGCAGTGGCCACCTATCTGCTCGGCGGCACCCTGCCGGACGGCACCGTGATCACCCCCAAGTACGTGGGGCCGCGCCGCATCGTCGAAGTCGCCGTCACCACCCTCGCCACCGACCGTGCGCTGCTCCTGCTCGGCGTGCCCGGCACCGCGAAGACCTGGGTGTCCGAGCATCTGGCCGCCGCGGTCAGCGGCGACTCGACCCTGCTCGTCCAGGGCACGGCGGGCACACCGGAGGAAGCCATCCGGTACGGCTGGAACTACGCGCAGTTGCTCGCGCACGGCCCCAGCCGGGACGCGCTCGTGCCGAGCCCCGTCATGCGGGCCATGGCCGAGGGCATGACGGCGCGCGTCGAGGAGCTGACCCGCGTCCCGGCGGACGTGCAGGACAGCCTGATCACGATCCTGTCGGAGAAGACCCTGCCGATACCGGAGTTGGGCCAGGAGGTGCAGGCCGTCCGCGGCTTCAACCTGATCGCCACGGCCAACGACCGCGACCGCGGGGTCAACGAACTGTCGAGCGCGCTGCGCCGCCGCTTCAACACGGTGGTGCTGCCGCTTCCGGAGAGCGCCGACGCCGAGGTCGACATCGTGTCGCGCCGCGTCGACCAGATCGGCCGCTCCCTCGACCTGCCCGCCGTTCCCGAGGGCATCGACGAGATCCGCCGTGTGGTCACCGTCTTCCGCGAGCTGCGCGACGGGATCACGGCCGACGGACGGACGAAGCTGAAGTCGCCCAGCGGCACCCTGTCCACGGCCGAGGCGATCTCGGTCGTCACCAACGGCCTCGCGCTGGCCGCCCACTTCGGTGACGGCGTCCTGCGGGCGGGTGATGTCGCGGCCGGCATCCTCGGCGCCGTCGTCCGCGACCCGGCGGCCGACCGCGTCATCTGGCAGGAGTATCTGGAGGCCGTCGTCCGCGAGCGCGAGGGCTGGAAGGACTTCTACCGTGCCTGCCGTGAGGTGAGCGCATGAGCGAAGTGGCGGACGACGCGCTGACCGGGCCGCGGTCCCCGGTGGCCGTCCGGGGTGCGGGACCGCTGCTGCTCGGCGTGCGCCATCACGGGCCGGGGTCGGCGCGGGCCGTGCGTGCCGCGCTGGAGGCCGCCGCCCCGCGGGTCGTGCTGATCGAGGGGCCTCCGGAGGCGGATCCCCTGGTCCACCTGGCCGCCGACGAGGACATGCGGCCCCCGGTCGCCCTCCTCGCGCATGTCGTGGACGAGCCCGGCCAGTCGGCCTTCTGGCCGCTCGCCGAGTTCTCGCCGGAGTGGGTGGCGATCCGCTGGGCCCTGGACCACGGAGTGCCGGCCCGTTTCATCGACCTTCCCGCCGCCCACACCCTGGCCTGGGGTAAGGCGGACGCGGACCGGGCGGGCGGGCGACCGGGCGACACCCCGCCCGCCGCACCGGACGGGCCTGTCGAGGCCGACGCGGCCCCGCCCGGCGACCCCGGGCCCGGGGCGCCCGCGGACGCCGCGCGGCCGGAGGGGAGCGAAGGGCCGGCGGGGGCGGACGGGAGCGGAGACCGGGCGGCCCCGGACGGGACCGGGCCGCAGGAACCGGCGTCCGGGGCCGGGGCATCGGGCGGGCCGGAGGGGACCGCGGGACCCGGTGAGGGGATGGTCGAGGCCGTACGGATCGATCCTCTCGCCGTACTCGCGGAGACAGCGGGGTACGACGACCCGGAGCGGTGGTGGGAGGACGTGGTCGAGCACCGGGCGGCGACCGCCGGTGACCCGTTCGCGCCGTTCGGCGTGCTGGAGGAGGCGATGACCGCGCTGCGCGAGGCGTACGGAGTAGGGGGACACGACCGCGATCTGGTGCGCGAGGCGTACATGCGGCTCCAGATCCGGGCCGCGCAGCGGGAGTTCGGGGGCGACGTGGCCGTGGTGTGCGGGGCCTGGCACGTGCCCGCGCTCCGGCGGAAGGCCACCGTCGGCGCCGACCGGGCCCTGCTGAAGGGCCTGCCGAAGGTGAAGGCCGACCTGACGTGGGTGCCCTGGACGCACCGCAGGCTCTCCCGCGCCAGTGGGTACGGAGCGGGCATCGACTCACCGGGCTGGTACGGGCATCTGTTCGGCGCCCCCGACCGCCCGATCGCCCGATGGATGACGAAGGTCGCCCGGCTGCTGCGCGACGAGGACCGGAGCGTTTCGTCGGCCCACGTCATCGAGGCGGTGCGGCTGGCCGACACGCTCGCCGCGATGCGCGGGCGCCCCCTGCCGGGGCTCACCGAGACGACGGACGCCGTCCGGGCGGTGATGTGCGAGGGCTCGGACGTGCCGCTGGCGCTGGTGCGCGACCGGCTCGTCGTCGGCGACGTACTGGGAGAGGTGCCGGAGTCCGCCCCGGCGGTGCCCCTGCAGCGGGACCTCGCGCGCTCGCAGCGCTCGCTGCGGCTGAAACCCGAGGCGCTGGAGCGGGAGTTGGAGCTCGACCTGCGCAAGGAGACGGACGCGGGCCGCAGCAGACTGCTGCACCGGCTGCGCCTGCTCGGGATCGGCTGGGGCGAGCCCACGACGTCCCGCGGCAGCACCGGCACCTTCCGCGAGACCTGGCGGCTGCGCTGGGAACCGGAGCTGTCCGTGCGGGTCGCCGAGGCGGGTGTCTGGGGCACCACGGTCCTGGCCGCGGCGACGGCCAAGGCCGAGGCGGACGCCGTGAGCGCACCCTCGCTGGCCGACGTCACCGCACTCGCCGAGCGCTGCCTCCTGGCCGAACTCCCGGACGCGCTGCCCGTGGTGATGCAGGTGCTGGCCGACCGGGCCGCCCTCGACGCGGACGTCGGGCACCTCGCCCAGGCGCTGCCCGCGCTCGTCCGCTCCCTGCGCTACGGCGACGTGCGCGGCACGGACACGCACGCCCTCACCGACGTCGCGGCCGGTCTCGCCGAGCGCGTCTTCGTGGGACTCCCGCCGGCCTGTGCCGCCCTCGACGGTGACGCCGCAGCGGAGATGCGCCGGCACGTGGACGCCGTGCACGGGGCGGTGGCGCTGCTCGGGGAGACGACCGGTGACGCGACCCCGGCCGACGGCGCACGCGGGGGTATACGCGGGCGCTGGCACTCCGTCCTGCGGACCCTCGCCGTGCGCGACACCGTTCCCGGCGTGATCAGGGGCCGGTCGGTCCGACTCCTCCTCGACGAGGGTGAGTTGGCGCAGGAGGAGGCCGCGCGACTGATGGGCCTGGTGCTGTCGCCGGGCACCGAGCCAGCCGACGCGGCCACCTGGATCGAGGGGTTCGTCGGAGGCGGCTCGGGCGGCGGGATGCTGCTCGTGCACGACGAGCGGCTTCTCGGGCTCGTGGACACCTGGCTGACCGGGGTGCCCGCCGACGCGTTCACCGACGTGCTGCCCCTGCTGCGCCGGACGTTCTCGGCGTACGAGTCGGGGGTGCGCAGAACGCTCGGCGAACTCGTCCGGCGCGGCCCGGGAGCCCGCACGCCCACCGCGGCCGCCGGCTCCGGAATCCCCGGGTTCGCCCCCGACCTCGACGCAGCGCGCGCGGACGCCGTGCTGCCCGTGCTGAGCCTGCTGCTCGGTCTGGGCGCACCCGGCGGCGCGGACGGCACCGACAGCTTGGGCGCCGACGCCGCGTCCGGCGGCCGGCCGGACCGAGCACGTCACGACAACGACCTTGTGAGGGTGACCCCATGACCGAGTCCGTGCTGAGCGCCGGGGACGAGCGGCTGCGCCGATGGCGGCTCGTGCTCGGGGGCGACGAGGCCGACGGCACCGGATGCGTGCTCTCCGGGAACGACGCGGCGATGGACGGAGCGCTCGGCGCGCTGTACGGGAAGGGGGGCAAGGGGCAGTCGGGGAAGGACCGTTCGGCGGGGCTCGGGGCGTCGGCACCCTCGGTCGCGCGCTGGCTCGGCGACATCCGCACGTACTTCCCCTCCTCCGTCGTCCAGGTGATGCAGCGGGACGCCATCGACAGGCTCGGGCTCTCCGCTCTTCTCCTGGAGCCCGAGATGCTGGAGGCGGTGGAGGCCGACGTGCACCTCGTGGGCACGCTCCTCTCACTGAACAAGGCGATGCCGGAGACGACCAAGGAGACCGCGCGGGCCGTCGTGCGCAAGGTCGTCGAGGACCTGGAGAAGCGGCTCGCGACCCGTACCCGGGCCACTCTGACCGGCGCTCTCGACCGCAGCGCCCGTATCAGCAGGCCCCGTCACCACGACATCGACTGGAACCGCACGATCGCGGCGAACCTCAAGCACTACCTGCCCGAGTACCGCACGATCGTGCCCGAGCGGCTGATCGGCTACGGACGGGCCTCCCAGTCGGTGAAGAAGGAGGTCATCCTCTGCATCGACCAGTCGGGATCGATGGCCGCGTCCGTCGTGTACGCCTCCGTGTTCGGCGCGGTCCTCGCTTCGATGCGGTCCATCGCCACCCGGCTCGTCGTCTTCGACACGGCGGTCGTCGACCTCACCGACCAGCTCGACGACCCGGTCGACGTCCTCTTCGGCACCCAGCTCGGCGGGGGCACCGACATCAACAGGGCGCTCGCGTACTGCCAGTCGCAGATCACCCGGCCCGCCGACACCGTGGTCGTCCTGATCAGCGACCTCTACGAAGGAGGCATCCGCAACGAGATGCTGAAGCGGGTCGCGGCGATGAAGGCGTCCGGGGTGCAGTTCGTGACGCTGCTCGCGCTGTCCGACGAAGGGGCGCCCGCCTACGACAGGGAGCACGCCGCCGCGCTCGCCGCGCTCGACGCACCGGCGTTCGCCTGCACGCCCGACCTGTTTCCCGAGGTCATGGCGGCGGCGATCGAGAAGCGGCCCCTTCCGATACCGGACGCGAGGTGAGAAGGCACGGCAATCCGGACATGAATACCCATCGGTAACAGGGGGCTTGCGCGACCTCGGGCGTCCCATGGAGGATCGAAGCGGCCAAAGGGTCCTGTTCCGCCGCTCCTTGGCGGGGCGTGCCCGGCGTGGGCAGTGCCAGGCCTTCGCGTTCGTTCGCGGCCCCTCGTATCCCTTCGCACGGGAGGACCCTCCCCGTCTTGACCCGGTCAGCGCCATCGTCGGGTGCTGTTCCGCGCCCGGCGCGCGGTGCGGCCGGTCGGCGTGCGCTCCAGGCGGTCCTGCTGGCAGGCGGGTTGTCCGCGCTCGGGTTCCTCCTCGGAGGACAGGCGCACGCCGCCGACGGGCCGGCGCACCCGATCCGGCTGGCCCATCCGGCACCGGCCCAGGGCGTCACCGAGACGCGCTCCCCGCACTCCGCACCGATACCGACCGTCTCCGTGACCCGCACTCCGCCGGGCCGCCTCCCGAAGCCGGCCGACCGGACCGGGCCCGCCGCGACCGCCCCCCGGCCCGGGACCGCCCTCCGGCCCGCGACCGACCCCGCCCCGCTGTCCGTCGCCATCACCTGCGTCGGCGTCGGCGTCGAGCACCTGACCGGCGCGGCAGCGTCGCCGCCCGCCTCGCCCCGTACAGGTACACGTGCTCGTGGGGAGGCTGACGCAGGTCGGAGCACGCCTCCTGGCAGCGCGTACGCGAGCCGTGCCGTCGAGCGGCGGCGGCAGGTGACCGAGGGTGTCGAGAGGGCGGTCCCCAGCGCCGTGGGGTCGGTCCCCGAGCTGATCCGGCCGGTCGAGGCGACCGTCGTGCGACCGGTCACCGGAGCTGTCGGGCGGCCCGGCGGGGCTCTCACCGACGTACTGAGCGGCGGTCCGCCGACCCCGCCGGACACGCTGCCGTCCCTTCCGGGACTCCCCGCGCATCCCGCGCTTCCTGCCCTTCCTGTTCTCCCCGCCCTCCCGCAGGCGCACCTTCCGGCGCTTCCGGGAGTCCCCGGAGGCACCTTCCCGGAGGTTCCGGAGGTTCCCGTGCTCCCGGCGCTCCCCGGGGTCGACCCGCAGGACCCGCCCCGGGCCGAGGCTCCGCAGGCGGAGCGCGGCGCCGCGGAGGAGCGGTCCGCCGGCCGAGCCGTCGCCGTGGTCGACGCTTCCTCCCTCTCCGGGCCCGCCGGTGCGGCGACCTGGGAGCCGACGTACGGGCCCGGTCGGCCCGATGCGCGGAGCGGCAGCGCGGGGGTTCGCCGTGGCCCGGACGGCGCGGGCCCCGGTCCGGTCTTCGGCCGGCAGACGCCTCCCGGCGGAGCGAGCGGCGCGACGGGCAGCCGGTCCGCCCTCGACAACGCGGCCCCGCGGCACGCGGAGGTCCCCGCCGTCACCCCGAGCCACCGGGCTCCCCAGCGCCTGGCGCGCGGCACCTCCACGGCGACGCCCGCGTCCGGGACCGGCGACCGGTACCGGGACATCCCCGTCTTCCCCGGCTAGCTCCGCACTCCGCACCCCCGGACCCACGGTTCCCCGTACGTCTCGTGCACGCCGTACGTCTCGTACACCCCGTGCGGCGCGTACCGCGTCCGGAGCACCGCGTCCGTGCGACGTCCGTCCGGACGTCGCACCCCTGTCGCACCGTGCCGGATCGCAGCGACACCGTGCGACCGCCGTGCCGGCGCGGCCGCCGTGCGGCAGGCCATCCGCTTCCGCGGGGCCATGGGCCGGAGGGCCGGAATCCACCGGATCCCTCGGGTCCAGACCCGCGGAAGGGCCGGACGGTCCCCATTGGGGTGGGGGTCGTCCGCCCTGGGCCCTTCGGGGCCGTCAGAGGGGCCTCACCAGGCAAACCCCAGCCTGGTGAGGCCCCGTCCGGCCCGATCTGTGACAGGTATCACCGCTCAGGTGTGATCTGCGATTTAGGGACCCGCGTCCAGCGGCGATAACCTGCCGGACGGACATGCCGCGCACTCGGACATCGTGTGCGCCACCCTTGTGACAGCGGACGTCACGTTGCCCTTCGCGGCACGCCCACGCATCCAACGAACCGCGAGATCACTGATAGGGACGGACGCGCGTGGACCTGTTCGAGTACCAGGCGAGGGACCTCTTCGCCAAGCACGGTGTACCGGTGCTGGCCGGTGAAGTCATTGACACGCCTGAGGCAGCCCGCGAGGCGACCGAGCGTCTTGGCGGCAAGTCCGTCGTCAAGGCCCAGGTGAAGGTCGGTGGCCGTGGAAAGGCCGGTGGCGTCAAGCTCGCCGCCACCCCGGACGAGGCCGTCGCCCGCGCGACGGACATCCTCGGCATGGACATCAAGGGCCACACGGTCAACAAGGTGATGATCGCCGAGACCGCGCCCGAGATCGTCGAGGAGTACTACGTCTCGTACCTCCTCGACCGCACGAACCGCACCTTCCTCGCCATGGCGTCCGTTCAGGGCGGCGTGGAGATCGAGGTCGTCGCGGAGGAGAACCCCGAGGCCCTGGCCAAGGTCCCGGTCGACGCCAACGAGGGCGTCTCGATCGAGAAGGCCCGCGAGATCGTCGCCCAGGCGAAGTTCCCGGCCGAGGTCGCGGAGCAGGTCGCCGAGATCCTGGTGACGCTGTGGGACACCTTCATCAAGGAGGACGCCCTCCTCGTCGAGGTGAACCCGCTCGCCAAGGTCGCCTCCGGCAAGGTCATCGCCCTCGACGGCAAGGTGTCCCTGGACGAGAACGCCGAGTTCCGCCAGCCGGACCACGAGGCGCTCGTCGACCACGCGGCGGCCAACCCGCTCGAGGCCGCCGCCAAGGCCAAGAACCTCAACTACGTCAAGCTCGACGGTGAGGTCGGCATCATCGGCAACGGCGCGGGTCTCGTCATGAGCACCCTCGACGTCGTCGCCTACGCCGGCGAGAACCACGGTGGGGTCAAGCCCGCCAACTTCCTCGACATCGGCGGTGGCGCCTCCGCCGCCGTCATGGCGAACGGCCTGGAGATCATCCTCGGCGACCCGGACGTCAAGTCCGTCTTCGTCAACGTCTTCGGTGGCATCACCGCCTGTGACGAGGTCGCCAACGGCATCGTCCAGGCGCTGCAGCTGCTCGCCGACAAGGGCGAGGCAGTCACCAAGCCGCTGGTCGTGCGTCTCGACGGCAACAACGCCGAGCTGGGTCGCAAGATCCTGTCGGACGCCAACCACCCGCTGGTCCAGCGCGTGGACACCATGGACGGCGCGGCCGACAAGGCCGCCGAGCTCGCGGCTGCGAAGTAAGGGACGAGGGACTAAACAGCCATGGCTATCTTCCTCAACAAGGACAGCAAGGTCATCGTCCAGGGCATGACCGGTGCCACGGGTATGAAGCACACCAAGCTCATGCTCGCGGACGGGACGAACATCGTCGGTGGCGTGAACCCGCGCAAGGCGGGCACCTCCGTCGACATCGACGGCACCGAGATCCCCGTCTTCGGCACGGTCGCCGAGGCCATCGAGAAGACCGGCGCCAACGTGTCCGTCCTCTTCGTGCCGCCGGCCTTCGCCAAGGCCGCCGTGGTCGAGGCGATCGACGCGGAGATCCCCCTCGC
The DNA here is from genome assembly GCF_040650615.1 of Streptomyces sp. NPDC048643. Taxonomy (NCBI): domain Bacteria; kingdom Bacillati; phylum Actinomycetota; class Actinomycetes; order Kitasatosporales; family Streptomycetaceae; genus Streptomyces; species Streptomyces sp. NPDC048643. The sequence goes on along the minus strand of NZ_JBEZHO010000021.1, from coordinate 26,315 downwards.
GGTCGTCATCACCGAGGGCATCGCGGTCCACGACTCCGCCGCCTTCTGGGCGTACGCGAAGGCCAAGGGCAACAAGACCCGCATCATCGGCCCGAACTGCCCCGGTCTCATCACCCCGGGTCAGTCCAACGCCGGCATCATCCCGGGCGACATCACGAAGCCGGGCCGCATCGGCCTGGTCTCGAAGTCCGGCACGCTGACGTACCAGATGATGTACGAGCTCCGTGACATCGGCTTCTCGTCCGCCGTCGGCATCGGTGGCGACCCGGTCATCGGTACGACGCACATCGACGCGCTCGCCGCGTTCGAGGCCGACCCCGACACCGACCTGATCGTCATGATCGGCGAGATCGGTGGCGACGCCGAGGAGCGGGCCGCGGACTTCATCGCGAAGAACGTGACCAAGCCGGTCGTCGGTTACGTCGCGGGCTTCACCGCGCCCGAGGGCAAGACCATGGGCCACGCCGGCGCCATCGTCTCCGGCTCCTCCGGCACGGCCGCCGCGAAGAAGGAGGCCCTCGAGGCCGCCGGCGTCAAGGTCGGCAAGACGCCGACCGAGACGGCCAAGCTCGCGCGCGAGATCCTCGCCGGCTGAGCTGCCGCACGGCACACACGCCGGTGGGCCCGCACCTGTAGGTGCGGGCCCACCGGCGTTTCCGGTCACCGGCGCTCCCGGTGGGGGACGTCAGCGGATATCGGGGACGAGCCGTTCGGGACCGCTCGACGTCTGGGACCGCAGCTTGGCGCGCAGGACCAGCTCCTCGTCGGACAGGGGACCGGGCGCGGAGCGGGGCGGCAGGCCGTGGACGGTCTCCGGCGGGGAGAGCGGCGCCTCGTAGTGGTCCGGTGCGGTGCGCAGCGTCAGCGCCGTCACGCCGATGAGCAGGACCGTGAAGGCGATGGCCGCGCGCGTCCACTGCCGGGCGCGGTGCTCGCCGTGATCGCGGACGGTACGGGGCTTCGCCGCGCGCAGCCGCTCCGCGCTCCCGAGTTCGGTGAGCCGCCGGTGCAGGTCCTCGGGGAGCGCCAGCTCGGGCAGCCGGGCCGCTACGGCCTCGCGCGCGTGGAGCACCCGGTTGGCGGCCGCGGGCGTGCTCGCCTCCGTCTCGGCCGCGGTCTCCGGAAGCCCGAGCCCGACCCCGTCGTACAGGAGCAGCGTGCGCCGGTAGACCGGCGGCAGGGTGAGCAGGACGTCGAGGAGGGCACGTTCGGAGCCGCCGGCGGGCGGTGCCTCCGGGTGCCGGTAGCGCGGGCGCAGCCGGTGCCAGGGGGAGAGCGCGTACTCGTACGCCGTCGCCCGCACCCAGCCGGCCGGGTCCCGGTCCACGGCCACCTCGGGCCAGCGGTACCAGGCGAGTTGGAAGGCCCGCTCCACGGACTCGCGGGCCAGCTCGCGCCGCCCGGTCAGCAGATAGGTCTGCCGTACGAGGGCGGGGGCGGCGAACGCGTAGAGCGCGTCGAAGGCCTGAGCGGGCGTCAGCGACGGCTCGCGGACGCCGGATTCCTCCTCCGCGCCGCCCCACTCGGCTTCCCCGCGGGCCCGGTCCACGTCCACGTCCACGCCGGCCAGGTCCGCGTGTTCGGCGGGCTCCGGGCCGTCGGCCGTACGGTCCTCGGCGGCGCGTGCCTCCCGGGACGACGGTGGTGCTCCCGCCCCCACCAGGACGGGTACGGAGCCTTCCTGACGGCTGCTCACCGCGTCGTCCGAAAGGGTCGTCCCTACGCCGAGCAGCCTCACGTACGCCTCCAGCTTGCGGCCGCGCGGTGTCGTACGGCCGGTCTCCCACGAGCGCACCGTCGACCGGCTGACTCCGAGCCGGGCTGCCAGTTCCGCCTGTGTCAGCGCCCGGGCCTCCCGCAGACGGCGGCGCTCCTTCGGCGCGGGCAGCGGGGTGGCGGAGCCCTGTGTCATGTCGGATCCCACCGGGCGCCCTTTCGTACGAAAAAGTACATAACTGCATATTGAGCGACACATCGGGGGTTCGCCTGTTACGACGAGAAAGCGCGTGTCGTTGGGAGCATGACGTGCGTGACCCAAATCACCGACCGCAGGCTCTCGTTGTCGCCCCTGCTCACCCGGATGCGCGAGAGATCACCCGGACTGGCCGCCAGCCTCCTGGGTGGCGCCCTCGCCGCGGGGCTCGGACTCGGCTCGTTCGCCGTCCTCGTCATGGTGCTGTGGATCAGCTCGCCCTATCCGGACAGCGGGCCGGACGGAGCACTCCATGTCGCTGCCGCGCTCTGGCTCCTCGCGCACGGCGTCGAGCTGATCCGCACCGACACCCTGTCCGGTGTGGCGATGCCGGTGGGGGTGACGCCGCTCCTGCTGCTCGCCCTCCCGGCCTGGCTGCTGCACCGGGCCGCGCGCGAGGCGGCCGACGTGACGTCGGAGGCGTCACCGCGCACGGCCTGGGCCGGCGTGGTGGCCGGCTATCTGTCCGTCGCCTGGGCCGCCGCGCTCTACGCCTCGGGCGGCGCGTTGCGTCCGTCCTGGCTGTGGGTCGTGGTCTGCCTGCCCCTCCTCGCCGCGAGCGCCGCGGGAGCGGGGATCTGGACGGCGTACGGGCGCCCGTGGGGGCCGCTGCCGCTGTGGCTGAAGCGCGCCGTGGACGCCGCGCCCTTCACCCGGGTGGGTCCCCTCTCCGGCGTACGACGTCTCGTCGCCCGGGACGACGACCGGGTGCTCGGCGGAGCCGCGCGGGCCGCCGCGGCCGGAGCCGCCGTCCTCGTCGGGGGCGGGGCGCTGCTGGTGGCGATGTCCCTGGTGTGGCACGGGGGAGCGGCCCGCGGCTCGTTCCTCCAGCTCACCGGCGTGTGGTCCGGACGGTTCGCCGTCCTGCTGCTCTGCCTCGCGCTGGTCCCGAACGCGGCCGTGTGGGGCGCGTCGTACGGGCTCGGGCCGGGCGTCGTCCTGACGGCGGGGCATGTGGCCGGTCCGCTCACCGCGGCTGCCTCGGGGGCGCGCGGCCCGACCGATCTCCTCCCCGCGTTCCCGCTGCTCGCGGCGGTGCCGGGGACGGGCTCGGGGGAGCCGCTGAACTGGGTGAGCGGTGTGGTGCCGGTGGCCGCCGGGGTGACGGTGGCGTGGTTCGTGGTGAAGGCGGGGACCGCGCCCGGCACCGGGGGTCGGGACGAGGCATGGTCGCGCGGGCGGACGGTGTCCGTCGTGGCCCTCGCGGCCGGCCTGTGCGGTGTCGTGCTCGGCCTGCTCGCCGGTCTCGCCGGAGGCCCGCTCGGCGTGGCCGCCCTGGCGCACTTCGGGCCGGTGTGGTGGCAGGTGGGACCGGCGGCCGCGGTGTGGACGGCGACCGTCGGGATTCCCGTCGCGGTGGGCGTCCGCGCCTGGAAGGGCCGGGGTGTCCCGGCTCCGGAGCGCACGGCCGCTCCCCGGAGTGCGGCACCGGGTCTCGCCGGGCCCCGCTTCGGGTGGGTTCCCCGGCTGCGGATGCCCGCGTGGACGCCGTGGCGCGCGAAGGACGCGTCCGCTCCGTCACCGGCGGCCGCACCGACCCCCGTCCCCGCGCCGTCCCCGCCCGCCCGGACTGTGTCCGCACAGCGTGTCGAACCGGCGGTGCTGGAGTCCGTCCTCGAGGACCTGGAGCCGTACGATTTCGCGCCCGGCGAGGCGACCCCGGCACCGTGGCACGAGGACACGTCCCGGGAGGAGCGCTGGGCGGCGCTGCGCAAGTCCGCCGGGGCCGAGGCCCCTGACGACGCCGACGACGCCGACCGGAACGCCCGGGACGACACGAGCGACGCACCCCGTCCTGTCCAGGACGACCCGCACCGGCTGGTCCAGGACGACCTGCACCGGCCCGCTCGGGACGAGCCGCGCGTGTCGGGTGGGGACGATCCCCACCGGCCCGCTCGGGATGAGCCGCGCCCGTCCGGCGGGGACGACGCGGATCACCCCGGTCCGCACGGCCTCAGCCATACCGGGAGTGAGAACACCGGCGGCTCGGAGCACTCCGGCTGAGACGTCTGCCGGTGTGCCGCCCGTCCGACCGGCTGAGGGCGGGGCAGGTGATCCGGCGGTGAACGAAAAGGGCCGGCTCCTCCTCGTCGAGAGGGGGAGCCGGCCCTTGCTTCGGCTGCTTCGGGACGGACCCGGCGCGGCGCGCGGTGCTAGTCGCTCGTACCGAGCACGCTGCGCAGCTCCTTCGGGAGCAGGTCGTTGCAGGACTTCTTCGCCGCGTTCGTCAGGGCGTCGTTCGTGCAGGAGTAGTAGTCGCTGTAGACGAGCTGGGCCGTGAACGTCGCGCCGACCATCAGGATGGCCAGCGAGGCGGTGACCAGACCGCTCACCGCCGCGGTCGTCTGCGGACGGGCGTTCGACGGGGCCTGCTGGGGGCGGGCGTTCTGATCGGGTGCCGGAGCGTCCGGGGCCGGGACACGGGCCTTGCCGCGGAGGGCGCTGATGCCCCAGTACAGGGCGAGCGCGCCGAGCAGCAGCGCCACGTACGGCCAGCTGAAGAGCGCGAAGAAGAACGCCCACATGCCGGAGAGCAGCGCGTAACGGGCGCGGCGCTGGGAGGGGTCCGTCGGGTCCCAGCGCATGTTCGCGCCGGGGCCGCTCTGGCCCTCGGGGGTGTTCTGGCCCTGCGGGGCCCCGGGCCGGTCACCGAAGCCGCCGCCGCTGGAGGGACCGGGCTGCCGGTCGCTCCAGTGACTCCACGGGGAGTGCCCGGATCCGTCCTGGTCTGCGCCCTCGCCGTTCTCTTCGGAGCCCTGGCCGTGCCGGCGCGGCTGCCAGGGACGGTCGGGCGTCCCCTCGGGCGGCGGTGCGAACGGGTTGTCGTCCGAGTCCGAGGAACTCGACGGCTTCGACGGCTTCGAGAGATCGGCCGGGCCCGACGGGGGAGTGTCCGGGGTGTCGGGGCCGTGCTCGTCCGGGGTGCCGCCGTCGCTTCCCCCTGCCGAGCCGCTGCCGCTCCCGCCCGCGGAGCCGGGGCCGCCGCCTGTGGAGCCGTCCCCTCCCGACCTGGGCGGGGTGGACGAAGGGCGCCGCTCGCGCAGCAGGAGCGGAGGGAGTCGGAGACTGCGGTCCGGCATCAGGTGAGCGTCTTCCCCTTGGTGGTTCTGGCGGGCGGCGTGTGCGCACGGCAGCGGGCTCCGGGCCCCCGGGCGCGCGCCCCGGGCGTTTCCGGTGCGGGTGCAACTGGTGGTACCGGGGCCGGCTGCCCCGTGCGTGGTGGTGCTCGTCCCAGGTCAACGTCCCGTGTGCGCAGGGCGTTCCCCGTGCCGGACGGTGTTCCCGGGTGGATCCTCCCCAGACGCTACCTTCCGGCCCCGCCCCCGTCCCGTGGGGGCCGCCCGGTGTGCCGGTATCGTTGCTGACGGTCGGCCGCTTCGTAGACTTCCCCGTATCCCGGGGCGCGAAGCATTCGTACGACCGTACAAACGCTCCCCCGAGAAAGGGCCCCGTCGTGGCCAAGGCCAAGCGCCTCGTCGTGCTGGTCTCCGGATCAGGCACCAATCTGCAGGCACTGCTCGACGCCGTAGCGGAGGCGGGCCCCGCGGCCTACGGTGCCGAGATCGTGGCCGTCGGCGCCGACCGGGACGGCATCGAGGGGCTCGCCCGCGCCGAGCGCGCCGGGCTCCCGACCTTCGTCCGCAAGGTCAAGGACCACGGCAGCCGGGACGACTGGGACCGCGCGCTCGCCGAGGCGACCGCCGCGTACGAGCCCGACCTCGTCGTCTCCGCCGGGTTCATGAAGATCGTGGGGAAGGAGTTCCTCGCCCGGTTCGGTGGACGGTTCGTCAACACCCACCCGGCGCTGCTCCCCAGTTTCCCCGGCGCCCACGGCGTCCGCGACGCGCTCGCGTACGGAGCCCGGGTCACCGGCTGCACCGTCCACTTCGTCGACGACGGCGTCGACACCGGACCGATCATCGCCCAGGGCGTGGTCGAGATCCGCAACGAGGACGACGAGAGCGCTCTGCACGAGCGCATCAAGGATGTCGAGCGAAGGCTGCTCGTCGATGTCGTGGGGCGGCTCGCCCGCAACGGCTATCGCATTGAGGGACGAAAGGTAGTTATCCAGTGACCGCCGACAGCACAGTCACGGCCGAGAGCACCGAGGGCACCAAGCGGGTCATCCGGCGCGCGCTCGTCAGCGTGTACGACAAGACGGGCCTCGAGGAGCTGGCCCGCGGGCTGCACGCGGCCGGCGTCGAGCTCGTCTCCACCGGTTCCACCGCCGCCAAGATCGCCGCGGCCGGTGTGCCCGTCACCAAGGTGGAGGAGCTGACCGGCTTCCCCGAGTGCCTCGACGGCCGCGTCAAGACGCTGCACCCGAAGGTCCACGCCGGGATCCTCGCCGACCTGCGGCTCGACAGCCACCGGCAGCAGCTCGCCGAGCTGGGCGTCGAGCCGTTCGACCTGGTCGTCGTCAACCTCTACCCGTTCCGGGAGACGGTCGCGTCCGGTGCGACCCCCGACGAGTGCGTCGAGCAGATCGACATCGGTGGCCCCTCGATGGTGCGCGCCGCCGCCAAGAACCACCCCTCCGTCGCCGTCGTCACGAGCCCCGACCGCTACGGCGACGTCCTCGCCGCGGTCCAGAACGGCGGCTTCGACCTGCGGACCCGCAAGCGCCTCGCCGCCGAGGCCTTCCAGCACACGGCCGCGTACGACGTCGCCGTCGCCTCCTGGTTCGCCTCCGACTACGCGCCGGTCGACGAGTCGCGGTTCCCCGACTTCCTCGGTGCCACGTGGGAGCGCGCGCACACGCTGCGCTACGGCGAGAACCCGCACCAGCCCGCCGCGCTCTACACCTCCGGCACCGGTGGCCTCGCCGAGGCCGAGCAGCTGCACGGCAAGGAGATGTCGTACAACAACTACACGGACACGGACGCCGCCCGCCGTGCCGCGTACGACCACGAGGACCCCTGCGTCGCGATCATCAAGCACGCCAACCCGTGCGGCATCGCGGTCGCGTCGAACGTCGCCGAGGCGCACCGCAAGGCGCACGCCTGCGACCCGCTGTCCGCGTTCGGCGGCGTGATCGCGGTCAACCGCCCGGTCACCAAGGAGATGGCCGAGCAGGTCGCGGAGATCTTCACCGAGGTCATCGTCGCGCCGGAGTACGAGGACGGCGCCCTCGAAGCCCTCACCAAGAAGAAGAACATCCGCGTGCTGCGGGCCCACAACGCCCCGTCCGCTCCGGTCGAGATCAAGCCCGTCGACGGCGGCGCGCTGCTCCAGGTCACCGACCGGCTGCAGGCCGACGGCGACAACCCGGCGAGCTGGACGCTCGCGACCGGCGATGCGCTGAGCGAGGGCGAGCTGGACGAGCTGGCCTTCGCCTGGCGTGCCTGCCGCGCCGTGAAGTCCAACGCGATCCTGCTCGCCAAGGACGGTGCCTCGGTCGGCGTCGGCATGGGCCAGGTCAACCGCGTCGACTCCGCGAAGCTCGCGGTCGAGCGGGCCGGCGCCGAGCGCGCCCGTGGCTCCTACGCCGCCTCGGACGCGTTCTTCCCGTTCCCCGACGGGTTCGAGATCCTCGCCGAGGCGGGCGTCAAGGCCGTGGTCCAGCCCGGCGGTTCGGTCCGCGACGAGCTGGTCGTGGAGGCCGCGAAGAAGGCCGGTGTGACGATGTACTTCACCGGGACGCGGCACTTCTTCCACTGAGCGGGTGCCGACGCCGAGGCCCCCGGCCCTCCTCAGGGAGGGCCGGGGGCCTCGGTCGTACCGCGGCGGTCCGTTCTCGACGGCCGTCGTGCGTGGTCAGTGCTGGATGACCATCGTGCTCGCGGCCTTGTCGTGCCAGCCCTGCTGGCGGCCCGACTTGTCCCAGAACGGCGACAGGTAGACCACGAGCTGGCCGATGCCGCAGACGATGCCGCCGACGAGCGGGATGATCCAGCGGATGAACGAGGCGCCCAGGCCGGGCTTCTGGCCGGTGTCGGCCTTCACCACGCGTATGCCGACGGCGAGTTTGCCGAGGGTGCCGCCGACCAGACCGGTCATCAGCCACTCGTAGAGCAGGCCCACGACGGCGAGAATGCCGATCACGGCACCGAACTTGGCGGCGATGTCGGAACCCGCGTTGTCCATGCAGGTCTGGTAGTCCACCGCGTTCGGGTCGCAGTCCCTGGCGGCACCGACGGATCCGGCCACGCCGGCGAAGCCGAGGATCACGTAGATGACGAAGAAGGCGGCGGCATCGATCGCGCGGGCGCCGAACCGGCGTCCCATCGACGCGACCCGCGGGCCGGGTCCTGCCGGATAGCCGTAACCGGGCTGGCCCTGCGGGTAGCCGTACCCGGCCTGGCCCTGGTCGGGGTAGCCGTATCCGGGCTGGCCCTGCTGCGGGTAGCCGTAACCCTGCTGCGGAACGCCGCCCGGCGCCTGCGGATAGGGGGGCTGGCCCTGCTGCGGATGGCCGTAGCCCGGCGGTGGGTTCTGCGGCTGTCCGTACGGGTTGTCCGGCGCGCCGAAAGACATGGCGAGTTTCCTCCGTTGCAAAGGCGGGGACGAAGCGGATTGCGCGGAGGAACGTGGCGATACGAGCGGTTTGCCCCCCAACACTGACCGCGATACTGCGTCGTTCATCGTGATCGGAAGGGCGCATTTTGTCCAGCTCGTGAGATGAGCTGTTGTGCAGTCGCAATCTGGTTGATCACGCTCTCCGGGCGGCTGTGCCGCCTGGCCGCGTCCAGGGGGCCCCGGATTGGAACCATGACCCCGTCATCCGGGAGGATGGGGTCATGACCGCCCAGATTCTCGATGGCAAGGCCACCGCAGCCGCGATCAAGTCCGACCTGACCGTCCGCGTGGCGGCCCTGAAGGAGAAGGGCGTCACGCCCGGCCTCGGGACGGTCCTGGTCGGGGACGACCCCGGCAGCCAGAAGTACGTCGCGGGCAAGCACCGCGACTGCGCCCAGGTCGGTATCGCCTCCATCCAGCGCGAACTGCCCGCGACCGCCACCCAGGAGGAGATCGAGGCGGTGGTCCGCGAACTGAACGAGGACCCCGCCTGCACCGGCTACATCGTCCAGCTGCCGCTCCCCAAGGGCATCGACGAGAACCGCATTCTGGAACTGATGGATCCGGACAAGGACGCGGACGGCCTGCACCCGATGAACCTCGGGCGCCTCGTCCTGAACGAGCCGGCCCCGCTGCCCTGCACCCCGAACGGCGTCCTCACGCTCCTGCGCCGCTACGGCGTGGAGATCAAGGGTGCCGAGGTCGTGGTCGTCGGGCGCGGTGTGACCATCGGCCGTCCGATGCCGCTGCTGCTGACGCGGCGCAGCGAGAACGCCACGGTCACGCAGTGCCACACCGGCACGCGTGACCTCTCCGCGCACCTCAAGCGCGCCGACATCATCGTCGCCGCCGCCGGTTCCGCGCACCTCATCCGGGCCGAGGACGTGAAGCCGGGCGCCGCCGTCCTCGACGTCGGTGTCTCGCGCAGCGCCGAGGGCAAGATCGTCGGGGACGTCCACCCGGACGTCGCCGAGGTCGCCGCGTGGATCTCCCCGAACCCGGGCGGCGTCGGCCCGATGACCCGCGCCCAGCTGCTCGTCAACGTGGTGGAAGCGGCGGAGCGCAGTGTCGGCTGACGGCGGCACCCACCGGTCCGGCGAGGGCGCGGCCAACGGCGCGCGCACGGCCGACGACGCCGAGGCCCGTACCGAGGCCCGTATCGAGGAACGGTCCGCGGTGCGGGCAGGCGCCCGTACCGACACGCGTGCCGAGGCCGCTCCGGCAGCGGAGAACGGGACGCGCGCCGAGCGGGCGGCCGACACGGAGACGAAGGCCGGGGCTCCGGCCCCGGCGGAGGCGGGGGTGAGCGACCCGGACGAGGCGGGGGTGAGCGACCCGGACGAGGCGGAGGCCGTGACCGAGGGCGAGGCCGAGGGCGTCGACGTCGCCGAGACCGGGGACGACATGACGGTGCGGGACGCCATCAGCGCCCCCGACGCCGAGGGCAGGCCGCGCCGCACCACGCGGCGCTTCCCGCTGTTCACCCGGGACACCGCGCGACCCGAGGGCGGCGGCCGGGCGGCGTCCGGTGACGCCCCGGCGCCCGCGCGCCAGTGGCCGATCCTCACCGTCCTGGCGGCGGTCGGACTCGGCCTGCTGCTCACCGCGCTCGACGCGTTCCGGGCCGGCACGATCCTGATCGGCGCCGCGCTCATCGCGGGTGCCGTGATGCGCTGGATCCTGCCGAGCGTGGGCATGCTCGCGGTCCGCTCCCGCTTCACGGACATGGTCACGTACGGCGTCCTCGGCGTCGCCATCGTGCTGCTGGCGCTGATGGCCCAGCCCAGTCCGGTGCTCGTGATCCCGTTCCTCGACGACACCCTGCACTTCACGGTCCGCTGAACCGCGGCCTCACGCGGGCGCACGTGCCGGTGGCCCGTCCTCTCCCCGGGGAGGACGGGCCACCGGTCTTTTCGGGTGGTCGATGCGGCGCGGTCGGTCAGCAGATGATGTACGACATCGCCACCGACGAGAACGACGTGCCACTCGGCGCCTTCAGCGTGACGGGCGAGGAGTCGCCCTTCGGGCCGGCCCAGTTGCTGTCGACGTGGCCGCCGTTGCTGAGCTTTCCGCGGACGAACGGGCAGCGACCGTCGGACTTGGTGTCGTGGACCGTCCCCGTGACCTTCGTGTCGTAGTTGCACCACCAGCCGTTGGCGTAGCCCTGGCCGCTGGAGATGGACCAGCTCTGGGTGCAGGAGTCGGCCGCCGGCGCCTGGACCGCGGCGGTCGCCGCGGGGGCCATGGCGAGGCCGCCGCCGAGCAGCGCGGCGGCCGCCAGGGCACCCGCCACGCGGCCCCGGAGGCTCGTGTTCGTTCCGGTGGTCGTGCTGTTCGTCGTGCGTGTACTCATGGATCCGATTCCCCTCTTCGGATGCGGGCCGGTGGTCGGCCGGCCCGTTGTTCGAAGGCGGTCCGGTGGTCGGCCGGTCCGTCGTGCTCCAGAACGTACGGGCCGCCGCCCGTCGGCCGCGTCCCGCGCCGGTTGTAACTCCGCTCCCAACGGCAGGAGTAGTGGCCCGCCTCTCCACAACCACCGCGGTACTACGTGGGGTTGACGCCCCTGCCGGGTCGCGGCGCTACGCTGCGCCGATGCGCTTCCGGCCGCCCCGCCCGCTCGCCGTCGACACGCTGACCGCTCTCGCCATGGTGTGTGTGGCCGTACTCCTCGGCCAGGAGTCGGCGGCCCAGGGCTGGCCCGAACTCGACGGCACCGCCTACGTCCTGGTGGTCCTCGCGCATCTTCCGGTGGCGCTGCGCGGCAGGGCGCCGCTCGTCGTGTTCGCCGTCGTGGAGGCCGCGGGCGTCGTGTACATCTCCGCGGGCTACTGGCCGGTGGTGAGCACGTTCGGCCCGATGCTCGCCCTCTACACCGTCGCCTCGGTGCGGCAGGCCCGCACCATGGCCGTGTGCGCGGGCGTGTTCGTGGCCGTGTGGATCTACGCCGGGGTGGTCAGCGACAGCGACGCCATGGCGTCCGTCGTGGCGCAGGCACTGGTCTTCTCGTCCGTCCTGTGGCGCTTCGGCTACCTGGCCCGGCGCGCCGCCGAACTCGCCCGCGAACTCCGCGCCGAACAGGCCGAACGCTCCCGCCGCGAGGTCGCCGAGGAACGCGGGCGCATGGCACGGGAGTTGCACGACGTCGTCGCCCACCACATGTCGGTGGTCGCCGTGCAGGCCGGACTCGCCCGGTTCGTCTTCGACTCCGACCCGGCCACCGCCCGCGCCGCCCTCGGCACCATCGGCGACGCGAGCGGTGACGCCCTCGAGGAACTGCGGCGCATGCTCCAGGTATTGCGCGAGGAGGACCTGCGCGACCCGGACCGCGGCCCCGAGGCGCCGATGCCGGGACTCGCCCGCCTCGGCGACCTCGTCGAGCGGGTACGCGCCGGGGGAGTCACGGTCGAACTGCGCGTCGAGGGCACCCCGCGCCCGCTCGCCCCGGGCGTCGAGCTCTGCGCGTACCGCGTCGTGCAGGAGGCCCTCACCAACATCCTCAAGCACGCCCACCGGGCGGCCGCCGCCGTCGAACTCCGCTATGGGGAGCACGAGATGACGGTCGTCGTCACGGATGACGGAGAGGGGGTGATTCCGGACAGACTGCCGGTCGGCGGCGGACACGGCTTGATTGGTATGCGCGAGCGGGCCAAGCTCTACGGCGGGTCGATCAGTATCGGCCCGCGGAGCGAGGGGGGATTCGCCGTGCGGCTGACTCTGCCCACCACCGCGCGGGCCGCACGGCGGGGGGACGAGACCACGGCATGACGACAGTGCTCGTCGTCGACGACCAGTACCTGATCCGGGCCGGTCTCGTCGGGCTCCTGAACGCCGCGCCCGGCATGGAGGTCGTCGGTGAGGCCGAGGACGGCGACGAAGCCGTACGCATCGCCGCCGCGACCCGGCCCGACGTGATCCTCATGGACATCCGGATGCCCGGTACGAACGGCATCCAGGCCACCGAACGCATCCTCGCCGAGGCCGCCGACCCCGCTCCGCGCATCCTCGTCCTGACCACCTTCGACCTCGACGAGTACGTGTACGGGGCGCTGCGGGCCGGCGCGTCCGGGTTCCTGCTGAAGGACTCGGGGCCCGAGCGGCTGCTCGCCGCGGTGGCCGCGGTCGGCGGCGGCGACGCGCTCTTCGCGCCCAGCGTCACCCGCCGCCTCGTCGAGGCCTTCGCCCGCCAGGCCGCCCCCGCCCCCGGCGCCGAGGCGCCGCCCGGCCTCGCCGCGCTGACCTCCCGCGAGGTCGAGGTACTCAAGCTCATCGCGGGCGGCCTGTCCAACCTGGAGATCGCCGACCGCCTGTACATCAGCGAGGCCACGGTCAAGACCCACCTCAACCGGACGATGACCAAACTCGCCCTGGACAGCCGGGCGCAGGCGGTCGTCGTCGCCTACGAGACGGGACTCGTCACGCCGGGACGGTGACCGGGCGCGGGGCCGGTACGAGCTGCGGGTGCCGGGCCCGGGTACGACAGCGGCCCGTCCTCTCCCCCTAGTAAGGACGGGCCGCGATCGGGCGGGTGGACCGCCTGGGGTCAACCCTTGTGCACCGGACAGGGCCCGTTCAACAGTCGGCCGGTCCCTGTGGCACGGAAGTGACCGTTCCGGTACGGTGTCCGCGCCCTGCTACGGGAACCGCCCGACTGTGGCCCTCCGAGCGGCCGTTGGGGCGGGTGGGTCCTCTCGCCGGGGACCGTCCGCCGTACGGGCCCACCGCACGGGGTGCGGACGCCTCCTTCTCTCCGGACCGGTCGCCCGCCCTGCGGCTCCTGACCGCTTCTGTGACCTCTGAGGTCCCCCATGTGTCCTCGTTGTGTCGATGTGTTGACAAGTTTGGTGATGTGCGCCGAACGGCCTGTTCGTACGGGCTGCCGATGGAACACTGGATCGTGGTCCGGGTGGCGCACGACGGTGCCCGCTCCGGCCTGAATGCACCCGTGCGCCCCCGGCTCGGGAACTGGAAACCCGGCCGGGCGCATCCCTGTGGGTAGCCAGAACGGGGACGCGGCGGAGACGGTGTCGTCCCCCGCCGGACACGGTGACCGGGAGCAGGGGGAGGCGCACGCGGGGAATCGTCGTGCACGAAACGGGGGAAGAGGGGGGAAGCAATGCCTCGTTGGAAGGGCTTGCCGGATGAACTCGATCCGCAGGTCAAGGAGTTCGCCGGCCAGCTGCGGCGGCTCGTCGACCGGAGCGGGCTGAGCATCGCCGCCGTGGCCGACCGCACGGGCTACAGCAAGACGTCCTGGGAGCGCTATCTGAACGGGCGGCTGCTCGCGCCCAAGGGGGCGATCGTCGCGCTGTCCGAGGTGACCGGGGCGAGCCCCGTCCATCTCACGACCATGTGGGAGCTGGCCGAGCGCGCCTGGAGCCGTTCGGAGATGCGGCACGACATGACGATGGAGGCGATCCGGATATCCCAGGCGCGCGCCGCGCTCGGGGAGTTCGGGCCGGCGGCCGGTGCCAAGGGGGGCGCCGTGAGCGGGAAGGGCGGGCAGCAGGCCGCGTCCGGCCGACGGGCCGGCAGCGCGACCGCGACGCCGGGGATCGCCGGGCCGGCGGGGGTCTCGCCCACGATTCCGCCGAAGGCGTCACCGTCGACGCCCTCGGTGTCGCCGTCCGTGCCGCTCCAGCCGACCGGGCGGGACGGGGGCGAACCGTCGTACGGAGGGACGCCGTCGTCGCGGTCGGGCTCGGGAGCGGGCGCCGGTGGCTGGGGAGTGGTCGCCCCGCCGCGTGGCGGGGGTGAGGCCCCCGCAAACAGCGCGCCGGGTGCCGGCGGGGCGGCCGGGGGGCCGTCGCCGCAGGACGCGCGGCCCGTCGGGGCGGGGGAGGACCGTGCGCGGCGCAAGCGGCGTCTGATGATGTTCCTCGCCGGCGTCGTGGGGGCGCTGGTGGTCGTCGCGGTGGCCGTGTATCTCACCCAGGGCGGGGACAAGAAGGAAGCCGGCGGTGCACGGAAGACCCCGGCGGTGTCCGCGAGCACGCAGCCCGATCTGCCGCCCGGCGTGAAGTGCGCCGGAGCCTCGTGCACCGGCAGGGACCCGGAGAACATGGGCTGCGGCGGTGAACTGGCCACGACCACCACCAGCGTGACGGTGGGTACGACGCTGGTGGAGGTGCGCTACAGCAAGACGTGCGGGGCCGCGTGGGCGCGGATCACGCAGGCGGCGCGGGGGGACCGGGTCGACGTGTCGTCCGGGACCGCGGCGAAGCAGACGGGAGCGGTCGACGCGGACCCGGACGCGTACACGCCGATGGTCGCGGTGAAGGACGCGGGGGACGCGCGGGCCTGCGCGACGCTGAAGTCCGGGCAGAAGGGCTGCACGAAGTAGGCGGTCTCGCCTTGGCGGTCCTCCCGGTGGGCTCCGGTGGGTGGGTCGGGGCCGTGCCGGTACATCCGCCCGTCGCCGTTGGATCAGACGGGGGCGGAGCAGTGGGAGTTGCTCGATCCGGACGTAGGCGACGGGCATGTGATGTACCGGCACGGCCCCTCGCGCCGGAACGCTGGGTGCGGGCAGAGTTTTCAGCCCCTCCGGCGTTTGAGGAGCGGGGTCTGGAGCGGGAGCCCCAGGTACGGGTCGGGATAGGGGCGGAGGGGGCGAAAGACGGTCTTTAAGGGCGTCGGAGAAATTCCGCGGGAGGGTGAATGAGTTCGCGGTAAGGGGGCAGGCGATCCGTACCCCCACGGGATCCGGTGCTGTCGGGGAGGGAGAAACCGCCTCCCCCGACTCCCGGCACCCTCATGGCGGTCGCCGAGCTCACCCCCTCTCCCGGGCCCGGCGACCGCCTCCCCCCGAGATCTGTGGGGTGGGCCACACGGACCCGGACGTACGGGGTCCCCGATGCGCGATAGCCTGACGGCGGATCTCTCTTGACGCCGAGAGATCGATCATCGAACCCCTTGATCGATCATTGCGGCGGTTGCCGGGGAAGATCCTGCACCCGGGGCAGGGACGCCCCACCGCCTGCTGTCATACGGAGAACGCCATGACCCGCACTCCCGTGAACGTCACCGTCACCGGCGCGGCCGGCCAGATCGGTTACGCCCTGCTCTTCCGTATCGCCTCCGGCCAGCTGCTCGGCGCGGACGTGCCGGTCAAGCTGCGCCTCCTGGAGATCACGCCGGCGCTGAAGGCCGCCGAGGGCACCGCCATGGAGCTCGACGACTGCGCCTTCCCGCTCCTCCAGGGCATCGACATCACGGACGACCCGAACGTCGCCTTCGACGGCACCAACGTCGGCCTGCTCGTCGGCGCCCGCCCCCGCACCAAGGGCATGGAGCGCGGCGACCTGCTCTCCGCCAACGGCGGCATCTTCAAGCCGCAGGGCAAGGCGATCAACGACAACGCCGCGGACGACGTCAAGATCCTGGTCGTCGGCAACCCGGCGAACACGAACGCGCTCATCGCGCAGGCCGCCGCCCCGGACGTACCCGCCGAGCGCTTCACGGCGATGACGCGTCTGGACCACAACCGCGCGCTGACCCAGCTCGCGAAGAAGACCGGCAGCACGGTCGCCGACATCCAGCGTCTGACGATCTGGGGCAACCACTCCGCCACCCAGTACCCCGACATCTTCCACGCCACGGTCGGCGGCAAGAACGCTGCCGAGGTCGTGAGCGACGAGAAGTGGCTCGCCGAGGACTTCATCCCGACCGTCGCCAAGCGTGGCGCCGCGATCATCGAGGCCCGTGGCGCGTCCTCGGCCGCCTCCGCCGCCAACGCCGCCATCGACCACGTGTACACCTGGGTGAACGGCACGGCGGACGGCGATTGGACCTCCATGGGTATCCCGTCGGACGGCTCGTACGGCGTCCCGGAGGGCCTCATCTCGTCCTTCCCGGTCACCACGAAGGACGGCCGTTACGAGATCGTCCAGGGCCTGGACATCAACGAGTTCTCCCGCGCCCGCATCGACGCCTCCGTCAAGGAGCTCGAGGAGGAGCGCGAGGCGGTCCGCGGTCTCGGCCTGATCTGACCCGCCCGGACCGCCTCCACCGAGGCCGGTCCCCAGCGGTGAACCACGACGCCCGGACGGTGAAAGCCGTCCGGGCGTCGGTGCGTTGGGGCTCGTCGATCGACGGGGCTATTCCAGCCCCCGCTTCCCCGGCGCCCAGAACGGCTTCGTCACCACCGTGCGGCGGTCCCAGCCGGATTCCTGGACGAGGATCCGCTTCACGCTCTGCACGGTCCGGGCCTCGCCCGCGACGTACGCGACGCCGCCCGGCGCCGGGTTCAGCCCGCGAACCGCGTCGGCGAGGGAACCGGTGCCGCGCAGCGTCCAGTCGAGGCGTTCCGTGTGCGGGAGCGGGAGTCTGTCCTCGGGGGTACGCGTCTCCAGGCAGCCCGAGACGTTCGCCGACGCGGGCAGCGCCGCCAGCATCGACCCGAACGCGACCGACGCCGTCTCGTCCCCGACGAACACGTGGTGCGTGGCGTCGGGTCGCAGCACGAACGACCCCTCGGGTCCGCCGAACCGGACCGTGTCTCCGGTGCGCACGCTCCGCCCCCAGCGCGCCCCGGGCCCCGCGCCCTCGTGGTCCAGCACGCACAACTCGACGGCGCCCGCGGGGTCGTAGCGCCAGACCGAGTACGTCCGCCGGGTCAGCGTGCCCTCCACCAGGACCCGCACCTGTTGTCCCGGACGTGGATCGAGGCCGGCCAGGGCGGGGCCCTCGACGCGCAGACGCCGCATGCGCGCGGCCACCGGTTCGGCCTCGGTGACCGTGCCCTGGAGCATCAGCCGGTCCAGGACACGTGTGAGCAGCGCGGGCATCGAATGCTCCTCGGGGGAGGGGTGTTGGGGGGCGCTGGGAGGGCGCGCTGCCACCGTAGAGGGGTCGGCGGGCCTGTTCCAGTGCGGGTTCGGTACGGGACGCGTGCGTGCGGCTCAGCACTCGCGGGGGAGGGTGAGGGGTCGACCGGCCGGCCGAGCACGGGGACGTGCCGGGCGGGCGGGACTGGTGGGGCGTACGGAAAGTACGCATCGAACAGACGTGCTTTGTCGCCATAAAGAGGGGTGCGTTGGGCGCGAACGTCACTATCGTCGTTGCGTACGGTCCGCCCGGGTCAGGGGAGCGGCCGGGTCCGGCGATCAGGCGCCGGGGCTCGGTCGGCGGACGGGGCCGTGACGGAGCGGGGGCGACGGGATGGCGCAGCGATGGGACGCGGACCGTCGGCAGTGGGTCGACGACGGCGACGAGGGCGACGGACGTGAGGACCGCGACCCCACGTCCCCTTCCGACGGTGGCCGGGCGCAGGGGGACAGGGAGCAGCGGAACGGCGAGCAGTGGTGGGCCGCCGCCACGCAGGCCGGGGCCGTGCGGCCCGACCTGTACCCGCCGCAGCCCGCCGGGACGCCCGGTGCTTCCGGAGGTCCGCCGTCGCAACAGCAGTCCTGGCCGCCCCAGCAGCAGTCCCCCGCCTGGTCGCCGCCCGTCCAGCCGTGGCCCGGGGGCGGTGCGCCCCCGCCCGACGGGGGTCAGGGGCAGGGGCCCGGGGACTCGCGGCGGCTGTTGCTGGTGATCGTCGCGGTGGCTGTTCTGGCGGGCGGTGTCGGAGGCGGGCTCTGGGCGCTCACCAGGGACGACGCGGCGAACGATGGGACGCAGGGTGCCTCGTCCGGGCCCGCGGTCACCGTCACGGCGACCACCGGTGTCCCCTCGGACGGCCCGTACAACACCGGCGACGAGGGCGCCTACGCCGACCCGGTCTCGCCCGCCGCGCCGGCGCCGTCCCCCGGGTACAGCAGGGCGGTCGATCCGCTCGGCTACACCGTGGACGTGCCCACCGGCTGGGCGCGCGACCAGACCCAGGGGAAGCTGGCGCCGGTCGTCACGTACACGGCCCCCGGCGGCAACCGCAAGCTCATGGTGTTCGAGGTCAAGGAGGTCTCCGTGACGGACTCCTCGGCGCAGGCCCAGGACATCGCGGAGGGGTTCAAGGGCTACCGGTACCTGAACCGGCGGAGCGGCGCCGACTGGACGGAGTTCAGCTACCGCTACGACAGCAGGCAGTTCGGGGCCACCGAGACCATCGACCACCGCTTCCAGGCCGCGGACGGCACGCCGTACGCCATCGTCGCCAGCGGTCCCGCCGGTACGGACATGAGTGACCAGCTCACGACGGCCCTGGACTCCTTCTGTCCGACCGGGTCCGCCTGCGGCAGCTGATCGCCGCCGCACGGCCTGTAATTCGTCCCTTCTCGTCCTGTTTTGGTGGGTTTTTCCGTGACCTGGCGCACTATCGGTGCCCGGTTGTGCATGCATCCGAGGCCGATGGGCATGTGCTCACGGCCCCGGGGGTCACACCTGTGTGACTCACGGGCGTCGAACAGGAACGGAAGGCAACACCGATCATGGCCGGACAGAAGCAGGCAGAACAGACCATCCACGTGGGCGGCGAGTGGCGCGCGGCGCTCTCCGGCGCGACGCGCGAGATCCTCGACCCCGCCGATGCCCAGCCGTTCGCCGTGGTCGCGGAGGGCGACGAGAAGGACACCGACCTCGCGGTCGCCGCCGCCCGCCGCGCCTTCGACGAGGGCCCCTGGCCGCACACCCCCGTCGCCGACCGCGCCGCCCTGCTGCGCCGCGTCGCCGACCTCCTCGTCCGTGACCGCGAGGAACTCGGCCTGCTGGAGAGCCGGGACGCGGGCAAGACCGTGGAGGAGGGGCGCGTCGACATCGACTGTGTCGCCGACGCCTTCCGCTACTTCGCCGACCTCGTCGTGGGGGAGGGCGGCGGACGCGTGGTCGACGCGGGCTCGGCCGACATCCACAGCGTCGTCGTGCACGAACCCGTCGGGGTCTGCGCGCTGATCACCCCCTGGAACTACCCCCTCCTCCAGGCCAGTTGGAAGATCGCCCCGGCGCTCGCCGCGGGCAACACCTTCGTGGTCAAGCCCAGCGAGATCACCCCGCTCACCACCGTCGCCCTGCTCGGTCTGCTCGCCGAGGCGGGCCTCCCCGACGGGGTCGCGGGAATCGTCACCGGCCCCGGCCACACGGTCGGCGCCCGCCTCGCCGAGCACCCCGACGTCGACCTCGTCTCCTTCACCGGCGGCCTGGTCAGCGGCACGAAGGTCGCACACGCCGCCGCCGACACGGTCAAGAAGGTCGCGCTCGAACTCGGCGGCAAGAACCCCAACGTCGTCTTCGCCGACGCCTGCGCCACCGAGGAGGGCTTCGACACCGCGGTCGACCAGGCCCTCAACGCCGCCTTCATCCACAGCGGCCAGGTCTGCTCGGCGGGCTCGCGCCTCATCGTCGAGGAGTCCGTCCGCGAGCGCTTCGTCGCCGAACTCGCCCGCAGGGCAGGCGCGATCCGGCTCGGTCGCGGCACCGAGGACGGCGTGGAATGCGGCCCGCTCGTCTCCGAGCAGCAGCGCGAGAAGACCGAGGCGTACGTCGCCTCCGCGCTGGCCGAGGGAGCGGTGCTGCGGTCCGGCGGCAAGCGGCCCGAGCCGTCCGACGTCCGGCCCGCCACCGGCTACTTCTACGAGCCGACCGTCCTCGACCAGTGCCACCGCGAGATGCGCGTCGTCCGCGAGGAGGTCTTCGGACCCGTCCTGACCGTGGAGACGTTCGCCACCGAGGACGAGGCCGTCGCCCTCGCCAACGACACCGAGTACGGCCTGGCCGGCGCCGTCTGGACCGCCGACGCCGGCCGCGCCCGACGCGTCGCCGGCCGGCTGCGCCACGGCACGGTCTGGATCAACGACTTCCACCCCTACCTCCCGCAGGCGGAGTGGGGCGGCTTCGGCAAGAGCGGCGTCGGACGCGAACTCGGCCCGGCCGGACTCGCCGAGTACCGCGAGACCAAGCACGTCTACCAGAACCTCGCGCCGCGGCCCGTGCGCTGGTTCGCCGGCTGAGACCCGGCCGGCCCCGCTCGCCGGCCCGCGGGTCGACCGCTGTGCACCGGGCGTCCGATCAGCCCTTTCCCCCCGGGGCCGCGTCCCCGATCCGCCGCCCGGTGCCGGCCCGCGGCCCCGCCGTCCCCACCTCCGGTCCCCTCTTCCTCCCCCTCCAACCCCCCACCGAACAAGGCACCTTGGAGCACCTCTTCATGTCCCAGCACGAGAACACGTACGACTACGTCGTCATCGGCGGCGGCACGGCGGGCTCCGTGATCGCGTCCCGCCTCACCGAGAACCCCGACGTCACCGTCGCCGTCATCGAGGGCGGGCCCAGCGACGTGGGCCGCGACGACGTCCTGACCCTGCGCCGCTGGATGGGCCTGCTCGGCGGGGAACTCGACTACGACTACCCGACGACCGAGCAGCCGCGCGGCAACTCCCACATCCGGCACAGCCGTGCCCGGGTGCTCGGCGGCTGCTCGTCGCACAACACCCTCATCGCGTTCAAGCCGCTGCCCTCCGACTGGGACGAGTGGGAGGCGGCCGGCGCCAAGGGCTGGGGCGCGGTGCCGATGGAGGCGTACTTCGCGCGGCTCCTCAACAACATCGTGCCGGTCGACGAGAAGGACCGGAACGCCATCGCCCGCGACTTCGTGGACGCCGCGCAGAGCGCGCTCGACGTGCCCCGCGTCGAGGGCTTCAACCAGAAGCCGTTCACCGAGGGCGTCGGCTTCTTCGACCTCGCGTACCACCCGGAGAACAACAAGCGCTCCAGCGCCTCCGTCGCGTACCTGCACCCCGTGATGGACGAACGCCCCAACCTGACCATCCTGCTGGAGACCTGGGCGTACAAGCTGGAACTCGACGGGACCCGCGTCACCGGCGTCCACGTCCGCACGAAGGACGGCGAGGAGGTCCTCGTGAGCGCCAGGAACGAGGTCCTGCTCTGCGCGGGCGCCGTCGACTCCCCGCGGCTGCTGCTGCACTCCGGCATCGGCCCCGCCGGTGACCTGGAGGAACTGGACATCCCCGTCGTGCACGACCTGCCCGGCGTCGGCGAGAACCTCCTCGACCACCCCGAGTCCGTGATCGTCTGGGAGACCAACGGGCCGATCCCCGAGAACTCCGCGATGGACTCCGACGCGGGCCTCTTCGTACGCCGCGACCCCGAACAGCAGGGCCCCGACCTGATGTTCCACTTCTACCAGATCCCGTTCACGGACAACCCGGAGCGCCTCGGCTACGAACGCCCCGCGCACGGCGTCTCGATGACCCCCAACATCCCCAAGCCGCGCAGCCGCGGCCGCCTCTACCTGACGAGCGCCGATCCGGCCGTCAAGCCCGCCCTCGACTTCCGGTACTTCACGGACGAGGACGACTACGACGGCCGCACCCTCGTCGACGGCATCAAGATCGCCCGGGAGATAGCCAAGGCCGAGCCGCTCGCCGGCTGGCTCAAGCGCGAGGTCTGCCCCGGCCCCGCCGTCACGGACGACGAGGAACTCAGCGCGTACGCACGCCAGGTCGCGCACACCGTCTACCACCCGGCGGGCACCTGCCGGATGGGCGAGGTCTCCGACGAACACGCGGTCGTCGACCCGGAGTTGAGGGTCCGCGGTCTCGAAGGCATCAGGATCGCCGACGCCTCCGTCTTCCCGACCATGCCCGCCGTGAACCCGATGATCGGGGTGCTCATGGTCGGCGAGAAGGCCGCCGAACTGATCGGAGGCGGTGCGTGATGAGTACGACCACCGACGTGAACCCGTCCGCCGCGGACGACAGCACGGCAGGCGTCACCACAACCACCCTGCACGGCAAGGGAGTCGAGATGAGCGGCAACGAGACCGAGCCCGTCTTCTCCGTACAGAACCTGTGGAAGGTCTTCGGGCCGAAGGCCGACCGTGTCCCCGGCGACCCCGAACTCGCCTCGCTCGACGCCGCCGAACTGCGCGAGGCCACCGGCTGCACCGCCGCCGTCCGCGACGTCAGCTTCGACGTCCGCAAGGGCGAGGTCTTCGTCGTCATGGGCCTGTCCGGCTCGGGCAAGTCCACGCTCGTCCGCTGCCTCACCCGGCTGATCGAGCCGACCTCGGGCCGTCTCGCCATCGACGGCGAGGACGTCCTCGCCATGGACAAGGGCCGGCTGCGCGAACTGCGCCGCCACCGCGCCGCCATGGTCTTCCAGCACTTCGGCCTGCTGCCGCACCGCTCCGTCCTCGACAACGTCGCCTACGGCCTGGAGATCCAGGGCGTGCCGCGTGAGGAACGCCGCGCGAAGGCCGCCGAGGTCGTCGCCAAGGTCGGCCTGGAGGGCATGGAACAGCGCAGGCCCGGACAGCTCTCCGGCGGCCAGCAGCAGCGCGTCGGGCTGGCCCGCGCGCTCGCCGTCGACCCCGAGGTCCTGCTCTTCGACGAGCCGTTCAGCGCGCTCGACCCGATGATCCGGCGGGACATGCAGGAGGAGGTCGTCCGGCTGCACCACGAGGAGGGCCGCACCATGGTCTTCATCACCCACGACCTCTCCGAGGCACTGCGCCTCGGCGACCGCATCGCCCTGATGCGCGACGGACGGATCGTCCAACTCGGCACCCCCGAGGAGATCGTCGGCTCCCCGGCCGACGACTACGTCCGCGAGTTCGTCCGGGACGTACCCCGCGAACAGGTCATGACCGTGCGGACGGCGATGCGGCCCGGCGACTGCGGCGCGACCGAGCACCCCGGCGCCCTCGCCCCCGGCACCGTCGTCGCCGACGCCATCAGGACCGTCTCCGGCAGCGGACGCGCTGCCTGCGTCGTCCAGGACGGCCGCTGCCTCGGCGTCGTCGACCACGAGCGGCTGCTCGCCGTCGTCGCCGGCTCCGACCTGACCGCCGGCGCGGATGCCCGGACCGGCGCGGACCCACGCGGCGGGGCGGACCTGCGGAAGGAGGCGGTGTGATGGCCACAGTCACCGCGTCCGCTCCCCGCACCGTCCTGCCCGCCCGCCTCCGACACCCCGCCGTCGGCAAACTCCTGCTGCTCGCCGTCGTCGCCGCGGTCCTCGTGCCGCTCGCCGACGCCCGCTGGGCCAGCGGCAGTTGGCCGCACGCCCTCACCGTCGACCTGACCGAACCGCTCGGCAAGGCCAGCGACTGGATCATCGACAACCGCGACAGCCACCCGCTGTTCCTCTACTTCTTCGGCTACGTCAGCAACGCCGTCGTCCTCTCCGTACGCGGCGTCTACCTGCTGCTCCTCGCGGCCGGCTGGGCCGGAGTGACCGCCGTCGCCGCCGTGATCGCCTGGCGCGCCGCCGGGGTCCGGCTGGCGCTCGGCACCGGCGCCGCGTTCCTCGCCTGCGGACTGCTCGGCATGTGGGTGCCCACCATGCAGACCCTCGCGGTCATGGTGGTCGCCGTCCTCGCCTCCGTCGTCCTCGGCGCCCTGCTCGGCCTCGCCGCCGGGCTCTCCGACCGCACCCACCGCGCGCTGCGCCCCGTCCTGGACACCATGCAGGTGCTCCCGGCCTTCGCGTACCTGCTGCCGGTCGTGCTGGTCTTCGGCATCGGCGTCCCCGCGGCCGTCCTCGCCACCGTCGTCTACGCCGCCCCGCCCATGGCCCGCCTCACCGCGCTCGGACTGCGCGACGCGGACGAGGGCGTGATGGAGGCCGTCGCCTCGCTCGGCGCCACGGCCCGCCAGCGCCTGCTCACCGCACGCCTCCCGCTGGCCCGCAAGGAACTCCTCCTCGGCCTCAACCAGACGATCATGATGGCGCTGTCCATGGCCGTCATCGCCTCCGTCATCGGCGCCGGCGGCCTCGGTGACCGCGTCTACCAGGCCCTCGCCTCCGTCGACGTGGGCGCCGCCCTCTCCGCCGGCATCCCGATCGTGCTCCTCGCCGTCGTCCTCGACCGCGTCACCGGCGCGGCCGGCGAACGCCTCGGCGAGGCCCGCACGAGCACCCCCTGGCTGTACGGAGCGGCGGCCGCGGTGGTCGTCGCCGTCGCCGGGCGACTCGTCGGCCGGCTGGACTGGCCCGATGCGTGGGTCGTCAACATCGCCGAGCCGGTGAACAACGCCGTCGACTGGATGACCGACCACCTCTACTCGGGCGTCCCCTACATCGGCGGCACCGCCGACTGGGCCGGCCACTTCACCACCTGGGTCCTCGACCCCGTCCGGGACGGCCTCCAGTGGCTGCCCTGGTGGTCGGTGCTGCTGATCGTCGCCGCCCTGGCCTGGCTCATCGGCACCTGGCGCACCGCGCTCACCGCCGTCCTCGCCATGGCCGCGATCGGCGTGCTCGGCGTGTGGAAGCCGTCCCTCGACACGCTGTCGCAGGTCCTCGCGGCCGTCGCCGTCACCCTGGTGATCGGCTTCGCCGTCGGCATCGCGGCCGCCCGCAGCGAACGCTTCGAGCGGCTGCTCCGACCGGTCCTCGACGTCTTCCAGACCATGCCGCAGTTCGTGTACCTCATCCCCGTGGTCGCACTGTTCGGCGTCGGCCGCGCACCCGCCGTCGCCGCGGCCGTGGTCTACGCGCTGCCCGCCGTCGTCCGCATCACCACCCAGGGCCTGCGCGCCGTCGACCCGGCCGCCATGGAGGCCTCGCGCTCCCTCGGCGCGACCCCCACGCAGCAACTGCGCCAGGTCCAGCTCCCGCTGGCCCGCCCGGCGCTGCAACTCGCCGTCAACCAGGGCGTCGTCCTCGTCCTCGCCGTCGTCATCATCGGCGGCCTCGTCGGCGGTGGCGCGCTCGGCTACGACGTCGTGTTCGGTCTCGCCCAGGGCGACCTGGCCACTGGACTGGTGGCCGGCGCCGCGATCGTCTGCCTCGGCCTGATGCTCGACCGGGTGACCCAGCCCACCGAACGCCGCGTGAGGAAGGGAGCCTGACATGCGACTCCGTACGACATCCGCGGCCGTGGCCGGCGCATCGGCCCTGCTGCTGCTCACCGGCTGTGGCGCCGCCGACATGACCAAGCAGGCCTCGCCCTTCGCGAACGCCCGGGGCGCGAAGACGGTGACCCTGTCCGTGCAGTCCTGGGTCGGCGCCCAGGCCAACGTGGGCGTGGCGCAGTACCTGCTCGAACACGAACTGGGCTACCGCGTCGACACCGTCCAGGTCGACGAGGTGCCCGCCTGGGACGCGCTGAGCCAGGGCCGCGTCGACGCGATCCTGGAGGACTGGGGCCACCCGGACCAGGAGAAGCGCTACGTCACCGACAAGAAGCTCATCGCCCCCGGCGGCGACCTCGGCGTGACCGGGCACATCGGCTGGTACGTCCCGACGTACTTCGCCAAGCAGCACCCCGACGTCACGAACTGGAAGAACCTGAACAAGTACGCCGACCAGCTGCGCACCCCCGAGAGCGGCGGCAAGGGACAGCTCCTCGACGGTTCCCCGTCGTACGTCACCAACGACAAGGCGCTGGTGAACAACCTGAAGCTGAACTACCAGGTGGTGTTCGCCGGTTCGGAAGCCGCCCAGATCACGCAGATGAAGCAGTTCGCGAAGGAGAAGAAGCCCTTCCTGACGTACTGGTACTCCCCGCAGTGGCTGTTCGAGAAGGTCCCGATGACCGAGGTGAAGCTGCCCGCCTACAAGGAGGGCTGTGACGCGGACGCGGCGAAGGTCGCCTGCGCCTATCCGCACACCCCGCTGCAGAAGTACCTCAACGCCGACTTCGCGAAGACCGGCGGGAAGGCCGCCGCCTTCCTGAAGAAGTTCAAGTGGACCACCGAGGACCAGAACGAGGTCTCCCTGATGATCGCCAACGACAAGTTGACGCCGCAGGAGGCCGCGAAGAAGTGGGTCGACCAGCACAGGTCGACGTGGCGGGCCTGGCTGCCTTCGTAGCCTGGGCACGCACGGGGTGGGGGGGGTGACGCCGTCCTTATCGAGGGCGATCTCACCGGTTCGGCGGTCCTTGACCTTCGGCTGCGGAGCCTTGGCGACCATCACGGCCGCGTTCGTG
>NZ_JBEZHO010000020.1:0-145829 GCF_040650615.1 Streptomyces sp. NPDC048643 | reverse complement strand
AGGGGCAGGACTTTTTCAAAGGAACCTCGTCCCAGCCGATCGGCCGGAGACGGGGTATCAACAAATCTGGCGTTGATTTTTGGCACGCTGTTGAGTTCTCAAGGAACGGACGCTTCCTTTGTACTCACCCTCTCGGGCTTTCCTCCGGGCGCTTCCCTTCGGTCTTGCGTTTCCGACTCTATCAGACCGTTTCCGTATCCGATTTCCTCGGTGCTTTCCAGGTTTTCGCTTTCGCGTTTCCCTTTCCGGCGAGTCCGACTCTATCAGATCCTTTCGGGCCTGACCCCCAGTCAGCGGGGCTTGTCCTCGCGGCGGTTGGGCCGTTCCGACGTCCCAAACTTTAGCGGATCCTCCGGGCAGTTCCTAATCGGGCTGCCAGGCCCAAATCGAATTCAATTCGGGCACGCCGAATTGGACCCGGGTGGGAGATCGTACTGATGGTTTGGGTGCCGCATCCGCGGCGAATGTGCTGTCGCAGAACCGTTCCGGCCCCGTGGCAACTCGAAGAACCTTACGGATCCGGGGAGGCAGTGTCAACCTCCCCTGTCAAGATCTTTAATCCAGGTCGCTGAGGCGGCCACCGGCGTCCGGCTGGGCGTCCTCCACCCTGCGCAGGAGACGGGTCAGGACCTCTCCCAGTACGCCGCGCTCCTCGGTGGAGAGGTCCTGGAGCAGGTCCTCCTCGAAGACCGTGGCCATCCGCATCGCCTCCAGCCACTTCTCCCGGCCCTCGTCCGTCAGCTCGACGATGACACGGACCCGGTTCGACTCGTCCCGCTCCCGGGTGACCAGACCCTCTCCGACCATGCGGTCGATGCGGTGGGTCATGGCGGCCGGGGTCAGCCCGAGCCCCTTGGCCAGTTCGCTCGGGCCCAGGCGGTACGGGGCGCCGGCGAGCACGAGGGCCTTGAGGACCTCCCACTCGGCGTTGCTGATGCCGAGCGCCGCGGTCTGCCGGCCGTAGGCGACGTTCATCCGCCGGTTCAGACGGGACAGCGCCGAGACGATCTCCTCGACCTGGGGGTCCAGGTCCTGGAACTCGCGCTGATACGCGGCGATCTGTTCTTCGAGTGTCGGCTCGCTGATGCCGGGGGTGTCGCCCATGGCCCGAGTATGGCACGGCACCGCTTGGCGTCGAAGTCCTTCGAGGTGTACAGTTCAATATCTAACTTTAGCTTCGAAGTCTTCAGGTCTGCATCCATGCGAAGGAACGCGCCCCCTGGGCGCTGCCTTACGGATGTGGGCCACGACGACTTCTCGATCAAGGCAGGTGAAAGTGACCAGGGCGATGGGCGCAGCGATGCGCCGGATCCACGTGGGCAACGCACTCAGCGCGTTCGGGCTCGGCTTTACCGTCCCCTTCCTCTACGTCTACGTGGCGCAGGTGCGGGGACTCGGCTCCATGACGGCGGGCATCGTGCTCGCCGTCTTCGCCGTGGCCGCTCTCGTCGTGCTGCCGTTCGCCGGGCGGGCCATCGTCCGGCGAGGCCCGCTGCCGGTCCTTCTCGTCGCGCTGGTCACGGCCGCTCTCGGGGCGCTGAGCCTCGGGCTGGCGAGCAGCGCGACGACCGTACTGCTGTCGGCCGCGGCGCTCGGTGCCGGTCAGGCCGTGATGCAGCCGGCGCTGGCGACGATGATCGTGGACTGCTCGACGGCGGACACGAGGTCGCGGGCGTTCGCGATGCAGTTCTTCCTGCAGAACCTCGGTCTCGGGGTCGGCGGTCTGATCGGCGGCCACATCGTCGACACCAGTCGCGCGAGCTCCTTCACGCTGCTGTTCGCGATCGAGGCTGCGATGTTCCTGCTGCTCGCGGTGATCGTGGCGACGGTGCGGATGCCGCACGCGCCGCGGATCGGCGCGGGTGCTCCGCAGGGCAAGGCGGGCAGCTGGAAGCAACTGCTCGGCAACCGGGCCATGGTGCAGCTGTCCGTGCTCGGCTTCGTGCTGTTCTTCGCCTGCTACGGCCAGTTCGAGTCGGGGCTCTCGGCCTACGGTGTCGAGGCGGCCGGGATCTCCACGTCCGCGCTCGGTACGGCGATGGCGGCGAACACGGCGATGATCGTGGTCGCGCAGTTCGCGGTGCTGAAGTTCGTGGAGCGTCGCAAGCGGTCCCGTGTGATCGCGGCGGTCGGACTGATCTGGGCGGTCGCGTGGCTGGCGGCCGGGTACGCGGGTCTCGGGCACGGCAGCCAGACGATGGCCACGGCCGCCTTCGTCTCGACGTACGCGCTCTTCGGACTCGGTGAGGCGATGCTGTCGCCGACGGTCGCGCCGCTGGTCGCCGATCTGGCCCCGACGGGCATGGCCGGTCAGTACAACTCGGCGTTCGCCCTGGTGAAGCAGCTCGCGCTGGCGGTGGGTCCGGCGGTGGGCGGCCCGATGGGGGCGTCGCTGCACGGCCCGTACGTCGTGGTGTTCCTGCTGTTCTCGCTCGGCATCACGGTCCTCGCCGTGCGGCTCGGGCGGCAGCTCACGCCGGTGCAGAACCAGCCGTGGCTCGCGAGGAGCCGGGTGGTCGCGCAGGGCGGGGCTCCGGCGGAGCCGGTGCGGGCGAGCGCCTGACCGCCGGCGCTGCGGGACGCGCGCGGACCACGACGGCCGCCATCACGAAGGACGTGATGGCGGCCGTTTCGTGTGCGCGGGGCGGGTCTCAGCGGATGCCGGTCAGCAGGTTGGCGGTGAAGGGGAGGGTGGCGGTGCCGTCGGCGGCGGTGTGGCCGGCGAGTCGGGTGCGGACGGCCCGCCCCGCGCGCAGGAGCGCGTCCTCGCCCGCGGTGTCGACGATCGCCTGCCCCCAGGATGTGGACGAGAGCTGGCCGGGGGCGTACGCGTCGAGGGGCGGGAACGGGATGCCGAAGGTGATCTGGCGGACGGCGACGTCGTGGAAGCCGGCGCCTCGCAGGGCGGCGGAGAGCCGTTCGGGGGTGCCGGAGAACGCGCCCTCGTAGTCCTCCGCGAGTTCCTTGC
Source organism: Streptomyces sp. NPDC048643 (assembly GCF_040650615.1). Classification (NCBI taxonomy): domain Bacteria; kingdom Bacillati; phylum Actinomycetota; class Actinomycetes; order Kitasatosporales; family Streptomycetaceae; genus Streptomyces; species Streptomyces sp. NPDC048643. The sequence goes on along the minus strand of NZ_JBEZHO010000020.1, from coordinate 142,861 downwards.
CACCGTGTTCCTCGACCGCCTCGTACTGGGCGACGAAGTACGGGATGAGTTCTCTGGCGGCCCACGCGGTGGCGGCGAAGCGGCCGTCGGGGCGCGTCACGCGGGCCGTCTCCGCGAAGGCCGCGTCCAGGTCGGGGAAGAACTGGACGCCCTGCTGGCACACGACCGCGTCGAAGGCCGCGTCCTCGTAGGGGAGGCTTTCGGCGGGGGCGACGGTGAACTCGATGTCCGGATACATGCGGGGCGCGTGCTCCGCGGCCACGCCGATCATGCCCGTGTTGACGTCCGCGCCCGAGACCCGGCCGGCGGGGCCGACCCGGGCCGCCGCCGAGCGGGCCGCGAAGCCGGTGCCGCAGGCCAGGTCGAGCACCGTGGCTCCGGGGTAGAGGTCGACCGCGTCCAGGATCGCTTCCACGAAGGGCGCCATGAACGGTGCCGCGTACCGCTCGTAGCGCTCGGGGGCGCTTCCCTTGAGCTGAAAGCCCGATTCATCTGCCATGGGGAGCTCTTAGCACCGGGTGCCCCGCTCGGCCAGGGGCCGCACGGATGTTTCCGGTTGGCTACCCGTGAGTGTCCCGGTGGACGGGGGCGCCGGCCCGGCGGGCGGTTTCCGTTTCCGGCGCGTGTTTCAGCTCCCGGCGCGGGGAAGTGCGAACTCGCACCACACCGCCTTGCCGCCGCCCGGTGTGCGGCGGGAGCCCCAGTTGGAGGCGATCGTGGCGACGATGGCGATACCGCGGCCTGCCTCGTCCACGGGTTCGGCGCGACGGCGGCGCGGCAGGTGGTCGTCGCCGTCCGTCACCTCGATGATCAGGCGGCGGTCGGTGCGGCGCAGCCGCAGGCGCATGGGCGGGGTGCCGTGCTGGAGTGAGTTGGCGACGAGTTCGCTTGCGGCCAGCACACCGAGGTCGTGCAGCTCGGCCGGGAAGCGCCAGCTGGTGAGCACGCCGGAGGCGAAGGCACGCGCGCGTGGGGTGGCTTCCACTCCGCCGAGCAGCTCCAGGGCCGCGTTGCGGAAGAGTTCGCCGTCGGGGCCGGTGCGGGACGGGTGCTGGAGGACGAGGACGGCGACGTCGTCGTCGTGCTCGGCGGTGACGCCGGCCGCGCGGACCAGGCGGTCGCAGACCACCTGGGGGGTTCCGGTGGCGCCGGCCAGGGCGCGCTCCAGGGACGCGATGCCCTCGTCGAGGTCTTCGTCACGGCGCTCCACGAGGCCGTCCGTGTAGAGGACGGCGGTGGAGCCGGGGCCGAGGGGGACCGAGCCGGAAGCGTGCAGCCAGCCGCCGGTGCCGAGGGGCGGGCCGGTGGGTTCGTCGGCACGGTGGGTGGTGCCGTCCTCGTTGCGGACCAGGATGGGCAGGTGGCCCGCGGACGCGTACACCAGCCGGCCCTCGTTCGGGTCGTGGATCGCGTACACACAGGTGGCGATCTGGTTCGCGTCGATCTCGGTGGCGAGGCCGTCGAGAAGCTGGAGGACCTCGTGGGGCGGCGGGTCGAGGCGCGCGTAGGCGCGGACCGCCGTGCGGAGCTGGCCCATGACCGCGGCGGCGCGGATCCCGCGGCCCATGACGTCGCCGATGACGAGCGCGGTGCGGCCGCCGCCGAGGGTGATGACGTCGTACCAGTCGCCGCCGACCGCCGCTTCCGTGCCGCCGGGCAGGTAGGTGGCGGCGATGCGCAGGTCGTCGGGCTCCTCCAACTCCTGGGGGAGCAGGGAGCGCTGGAGGGTGACGGCGGTCTCGCGCTGGTCGCGCTCGCTGGCGCGCAGCCGCTCGGCGGCCTCGGCGTGGTCGGTGACGTCGGTCGCGAAGATCAGGACGCCTCCGCCGTGTCCTTCCGGGGAGCCCCCGACGGGGGTGCAGGTGAACGTGTACGAGCGGCCGGTCGACACCTTGCGGGACTTCACCGTGCGGGACTTGGCGCTGCGCAGGACCTGGTCGAGGAGCGGCAGCAGGCCCAGCTCCTCCAGTTCGGGCAGGGCCTCGCGCGCGGGCGCGGCGGCGGGCCGGGCGCCGAAGGCGGCGATGTACGCGTCGTTGACGTAGGCGACGCGGTGGTCGGGGCCGTGCACGAGGGCGACGAGCGCGGGGACGCGGTCGAGGACCTCGCGCACCGGGAGTTCGTCGACGGCGAGTCCGGGCGACGCGTCGTCGGTGAGCTGCTCGGCCCGGGCAGCGGGCACGGCGCCTTCCCCGCGCCGGTCCGGGACGGCCGTGTGCTCGGTCCGCGCTGCGGCGCGGCGCTGCGTTCCGGGGAGCCGGGCGCTCCAGCGCGTGAAGTTCACAGTGGGGAAAGCCTCGTGTTAGAAGGGCGAGCGGTGCACCCGCCCAAAGTCGTGGACCAGTCTGGCAGTGTGACCGGCCGGGCCGACATCCTTCAGACGCCGCCCCAGCCGGTGTAGTTCCTGCGTCCGGTCAGGACGACCCCTTCGGGTCGGTAGGAGGCTTTCCACCGGCCGCGAGTTCGAACTCCGCACGGGGGTGTTCGAGTGAGCCGAGGGACACGATCTCCCGCTTGAAGAGGCCCGCCAGGGTCCATTCGGCGAGCACACGGGCCTTGCGGTTGAAGGTGGGCACCCTGCTGAGGTGGTAGACGCGGTGCATGAACCAGGCAGGATAGCCCTTCAGCTTGCGCCCGTAGACGTGTGCGACACCCTTGTGCAGGCCGAGGGAGGCGACCGAGCCGACGTACTTGTGGGAGTACGTGTCCAGGGGTTCGCCGCGCAGAGTGTGCGCGAGGTTGTCGCCGAGGACCTTCGCCTGACGTACGGCGTGCTGGGCGTTGGGCGCCGTCTCCTTGCCGGCCTCCGCCGTCACGTCGGGGACGGCCGCCGCGTCTCCCGCCGCCCACGCGTGCGGGGCGCCGTCGACGGTCAGCCGGGGGGTGCACAGGAGCCGGCCGCGCTCGTTGAGCGGGAGGTCGGTCGCGGCGAGGATCGGGTGCGGCTTCACTCCGGCCGTCCAGACGACGGTGCGGGTCGGGAAGCGCGCGCCGTCGCTGAGGACGGCCACCCGGTCGGCGCAGCTGTCGAGGCGGGTCTCCAGGCGTACGTCGATGTTGCGGCGGCGCAGCTCGGTGACGGTGTACTTGCCCATCTCCTCGCCGACCTCGGGGAGGATGCGGTCCGAGGCCTCCACGAGGATCCACTTCATGTCCTCGGGCTGGATGTTGTGGTAGTACCGCGCGGTGTAGCGGGCCATGTCCTCCAGCTCGCCGAGCGCCTCGACGCCCGCGTATCCACCCCCCACGAAGACGAAGGTCAGGGCGGCGTCGCGGATCGCGGGGTCGCGGGTGGAGGAGGCGATGTCCATCTGTTCGATGACGTGGTTGCGCAGTCCGATGGCCTCTTCGACGGTCTTGAAGCCGATGGCGTACTCGGCGAGTCCGGGGACCGGGAGGGTGCGGGAGATCGAGCCGGGCGCGAGCACGAGTTCGTCGTACGAGATCTGTTCCTCGCCGGCGCCCTCCTCCGCGGTGGCGAGGGTGGTGAGCGTCGCGGTGCGCTTGGCGTGGTCGATCGACCGGGCCTCGCCGATGACGATCCGGCACTGGTCGAGGACCCGGCGCAGTGGAACGACCACGTGGCGTGGGGAGATGGAGCCCGCGGCGGCCTCCGGAAGGAACGGCTGATAGGTCATATATGGGTCGGGGGAGACGATGACGATCTCGACGTCGCCCCGTTTCAGTTCGGCCTTCAACTTCCGCTGGAGACGCAGAGCGGTGTACATCCCGACGTAGCCGCCGCCGACAATGAGAATGCGCGCACGTTCCTTCACCACCCCATGACGCACCCCTGTCCGGAGTTTGTCCACAGCCCCAGCAATTTGTGTGACCGGTCGCGGACAACGTACGGAGTTGGCCGATTTGCCGGAGTCCGCAGGAGAAGGCCAGGTCAGGGTGGGCGAGGGGGGTACTCGGAGGGGGCGCAACCGGGACGTACCCGGCCCGTACTCCGATCGGGGGGCGCTCTGTGCGGAACCTGCCCCTTCTGAATTGACCCCCACTCAACTATGTTCGTGTGTCGACGGGGTGTAGGGGGATGCGCTCGGTGGGTCCGCACGAGGACCCGCGCACAAGCTTGTTCCGCACGCTCCGGCTATCAATGGCGGGGAGTCTCCGGGGGGAGACGTCATTACCGGGGGAACGCTTATGCACATTCAGGATTCTCATTGGTCAACCGCTTCAGCCATCGCACCCGGTGGCGCGGTCGGCGCGGCGGGCGGGAACGGCCGCGGTCCGGTGGACGGATCGCGCACGACACCGCTGCGTGTGGACGCACAGCGCAATCTTGAGCACGTACTGCGCGCCGCGCGCGAGGTCTTCGGCGAGCTGGGTTACGGCGCGCCGATGGAGGACGTCGCGCGCCGCGCCCGGGTCGGTGTCGGCACGGTGTACCGGCGCTTCCCGAGCAAGGACGTCCTGGTGCGCCGGATAGCCGAGGAGGAGACCTCCCGGCTGACCGACCAGGCACGCACCGCGCTCGGCCAGGAGGAAGAGCCGTGGTCGGCGCTGTCGCGCTTCCTGCGTACGTCGGTGGCCTCGGGCGCCGGACGGCTGCTGCCGCCGCAGGTCCTGCGGGTCGGCGCGCCGGAGGACGAGGCGGAGTCGGACGGGGCGCGGGTGCCGCAGCAGCGGTCCCAGCTCACGCCCGAGCTGCGGCTCGTCGAGCAGCGGCCCGCTCCCGAGGAGGAAGTGATCGCGGCGGTGGACGACGCCGGCGCTGCCACTCTGCTCGAGGTGGTCGGGCGGCTGGTCGACCGGGCGCGCGCGGCGGGCGAGCTGCGCGCCGACGTCACCGTGGCGGACGTGCTGCTCGTCATCGCGACGGCGGCGCCCTCGCTGCCCGACCCGGCCCAGCAGGCCGCGGCCTCGGCCCGGCTGCTGGACATCCTTCTGGAGGGCCTCCGTTCGCGTCCGGCGTGACCCGCGCCGGGGTCACCCGGCGCACCCACGCCGTCCGCACGGACGGACGCCCGCACGGTCGCTCCGCCGGTACGCGCGTGGACTCCATGCGCGTACCGGGAGCTTCCACCCTCATACGGCCATCTCGGCGCAGGACGTCAACTCCCGCCAACGACACGGCCGTTGACCATTCCCCGAACGGGTGATGGTTAGTACTGCCGAGCGGCAAATCCCCTCGGACGAGTGGTTGGTCCGTACGAACAGGCCCCGCTTCAGGAGCATGTGGCACTCTGTCCCGGTATTCGGGTCCGAGTGTGCAGGCGGGGGCTTTCCGCAATGAGCGTTGACGGGCGGGACGAGTCCCTCGGTGACGGTGGCGCCGACGGCGGCACGGAATCCGACGGCGCACCCCCGCACCAGGTGCCGAGCCAGGGCGGCCCGCGCAGTGGCGGCACCGCCCACATCCCTCCGCCCGGTCCGCCGTCCGACGCCGCGCCCGACGCGGGAACCGGCACCGGACCTGCCTCCACGACCGGCCCGTCGCCCGGCACCGGACCGGCATCCGTACCCGGACCCGCGTCCGCCCCTGGACCCACACCCGTACCCGGACCCACGCCCATCCCGGGTCCCGCTACCGGCAACGGCCCGTCGTCCGGGGTCAGACCTTCCGGGGCCGGCGCGGCCGACCCGAGCGTCCCTCCGCAGCGCGACCGGTTCGACCGGCGTGACCCCGGTGTGCTGCCGCCCCCGCTGGAACTGCCGCCCCCCGACGCCGGCCTGATCGAGCGGATGCGCGCGGGCGACGACACCGCCTACGAGGAGCTGTACCGCCGGCACTCCGACGCCGTCCGCCGGTACGCCCGCACCTGCTGCCGCGACGCGCACACCGCCGACGACCTCACGGCCGAGGTGTTCGCCCGCATGCTGCAGGCCGTACGCGGCGGCAGCGGTCCCGAACACGCCGTCCGCGCCTATCTCCTCACCACCGTGCGCCGGGTCGCCGCGAGCTGGACGAAATCCGCCAAGCGAGAGCAACTCGTCGACGACTTCGCGGTGTTCGCCGCTCAGGCCGCCCGCGGCTCCGAGGTCTCCGACGACGACACCCTCGACCTCGGTGCCGACGTACGGGCCATGCACGAGGCCGAGCAGTCGATGGCCATGCAGGCCTTCCGCTCGCTGCCGGAGCGCTGGCAGGCCGTGCTGTGGCACACGGAGGTCGAGGACGAGTCCCCCAGCGAGGTCGCCACGCTCTTCGGCCTCGACGCCAACGGCACCCGCGTCCTCGCCAGCCGCGCCCGCGAGGGTCTCAAGCAGGCGTACCTCCAGGCCCACGTCAGCACCACGCTCACGATGGACGAGGAATGCGCACGCTACGCCGACCGGCTCGGCGCCTACGCCCGCGGCGGTCTGCGCACCCGTGCGGAACGGGGCCTGCGCAAGCACCTGGAGGAGTGCGCCAAGTGCCGCCTGGCGGCCGGCCAGATCAAGGAAGTCGCCAGCGGTATCCCCGCGGTCGTCCCGGTCGCGGTCATCGGCTGGTTCGGTGCCGCCGGGTACGCGAAGGTCATGGCCCTGATCGCCGGTGGCGTGGGAACGGGTGCGGCCGGAGCGGCGGGTGCGGCCGCCGCCGCGAGCGGCAGCTCGGGGGGAGCGGGTGCCGGCGGCGGCGCGGCGGCCTCCGAGGGCGTCGGCGCCCCGGTCAAGGCAGGGATCGCCGCGGGTGTCGTCGCGGTCGCCGCGGCGGCGGTGGCCCTCGCTCTGGTCGGCAACGACACCGCGGCCAAGCGGCCCGAGGCCCGGCCGGCCGCCTCGCCCGCCGTCGAGGCGCCGGTCCCCTCCCCCAAGCCGCCCAAGAAGGCCCCCGCGCCCGCTCCACCGGCCCTGCGGGCGCCCACGCCCACACCGACCCCGCCGCCCTCACCCCGGCCGAAGCCCACCCCGAAGCCGAAGCAGTCCCCCACTCCGCCGCCGGCCCCGAAGCCCACGCCCACCCCCGCCCCGCCGAGGCCCACACCGACGCCGACCCCGCCACCGGCTCCGGCGCCACCACCGCCGCCGCCCGCTCCGGTCGTCTACCAGTGGAGCGAGCTGGAGTACGGCGTCGCCGGCGACCACACGAAGCCCGAGATGCGGCTGGGCCAGAGCAGTTGGGTGTGGCAGCGCAGCGGGGTGTCGATCGCGAACACCGACTACGCGCACGGTGTGACGGTCCACGGCAGGTCCTCCGTCACCATCGACCTCAACCGCAGCTGCACGGCGTACGACGCGATGGTCGGCGTCGACGACCTGACGCTGGGCCTGGGCAGGATGCGCTTCGCCGTCTACGCCGACGGATCCCCGCTCTGGCGGTCGCCCGTGATCGAGGGCGGCGACCGGGCGGTCCCCGTCCATGTGAACCTCACCGGCCGCCGGACGATCCGGCTCGTCGTCGAACCCCAGAGCCCGTTCGCGTCGGCGGCGCTGGGCGACTGGGCGGAGTCGAAGTTCCTCTGCCGGTGAGGCCTCCCCGCCCGCCCGGGCGACGGACCGTGCCCGCGCCCCTCCGCGCCCTGCCCGGCTGAACACGGCTGCGTCACAGCACACTTGAGTCGACCACGGCTGTTCCGCGTGTGCCGTGCCGGCTACTCCTCGGGATACTCCACGAGCGCCTCGGCGAGGTCGCTCTGCGCCTCCGCCATGGTGTGGCCGGAGCCCTCGGCGCGTTCCGATTCGTAGCGGTCGGGGCCGAGGGCGGCCAGCGCCGCTGCTTCGGTGCGCTCGGCCTCCGCGCGCTCACGGTCGGCCCGCGGAAGCCCGCCGCGCCAGGCGGTGCCCGCGGCCATCAGCCGGGTCGCGGCCGGGTGGGCGCCCAGCCGGCCGAGAAAGGCCGCCGCGGCCTCGACGAGACCGGCGACCACCACGTCGGCGCACCGCTCGTCCACCGCCTCCCGCACGGCTGCTCGCAGCTTGCGAAGGCCGTGCGCCGGACCGGACTCGGCGGCCGCGATCATCGCGTCGGACCAGTTCAGCGCCGCCATGAACTGCGGGGGCGGGGTGCCACGGGAACTGTCCTCCCGCGCCTCCCTCCACAGCTCGCGCGCGAGCTCGGTCCGCCCGTCGTCGAGGGCGATCTGGGCCCGCAGCAGATTCACGAACGCCCGGGAATCCATGACGCCGTACCGGTCGGCGGCGACGCTCGCCTCGTCGAGCAGGGACAGAGCCCTGGCCTGATCCCCAGAGCGGTAGGCGACCTCGCCGAGCCGGGCCAGCAGGAAGGGCGTCTCCGCGTACGCCCCCACCTCGAAGGCGAGCCGCAGCGCCTCCGCGTACTCCCCGCGCGCCTCGTCGAAACGGCTGCGCGCCATCGCGGCCTCACCGGCGGCGCTGCACACCTGGGCGCGCATCCAGCGGTCGCCGACCCGTCGACTGAGCACGCGCAGTTCCGCCAGGTCGTCGTCCACGCCGGCCATCCCGCCCGGGGCGTCGACGACGACATGCGTACGGAACATCAGCGCGACACCGATCTCCCATTCGCCGCCGTACTCACGGCAGTTGGCGACGGTCGCGTCCATCGCGGAGCGCATGTCCTCCGTGGTGCCGAGGAAGAACGCGGCCAGCGGCCAGATGATCCCCGGCATGCACGCGGCGTCCGGTCCGCCCTTCTCGAAGACGGCCCGCACCCGCTCCACGTACTCCCGCGTCCGCCGGTCCCCCCACTCGTCCAGCGGGACGACGTCCACCTTCATGAACAGATGGAACATGCGCAGCCGCATCCGCATGCGGTGCGAGGGGTGTCGCTCGTCGCGCTCGGGGTCGTCGAGGAAGAGGGCGACGGGATCCACGCCCTCCAGCTCGGTCAGAATGGCGTCGCAGGGGTTGTCGGCAGCGTGACCCCCGCCCGTGGTGTCGAGCCATCCGCCGAGTTTCAGGACGAGGTCCATCCACTCCGTTCCCTCGTTCCGGAAGTTGCGCAGCCACCAGAACCAGCCCATGGCGAGAACCAGGGCCCCGGCCTCCTCCTCGTCCTGCGCGACGAGCGAGCGGTGGAGAGCCGCCCTGATGTTGTCGAGCTCGGCCTCCAGGCGCCGCACCCAAGGGAGTTGGTCCCCCGAACGCAGCCGCGGCTCGGCCTCCTCCACGAGGGAACGCACCCAGTCACGATGACGCCGCTCGGCGGCGGCACGCAGCTCGGGAACCTCGATGGAACGCTCACCGGCGTACTCGTGGATCGTCTCCAGCAGGCGGTACCGCATGCCGGTCCCCGGGCCGCCCGCACCACTGTGACCGCGCTGCCCGCCGCACGCGCCCGGACCGCTGCCGCCCCCATCGAGCCCCGCACCGCTTCCGGCCCCACGAGCCTGACCGCCACGACCGTCGCCACCCTCACCGGCACGGTCCTCCGCGTCGTAGGGCGTGGCGACGACGAGGGACTTGTCGACGAGCGCGCCGACGAGGTCGGCGACGGGGCCGGTGCACACGGCTTCCGCGGCCGCCAGGTCCCAGCCGCCGGCGAACACCGAGGCCTCCCGCAGCACGGTCCGCTCCTGCTCGTCGAGCAGGTCCCAGGACCAGTCGACGACGGCGCGCAGGGTCTGCTGACGGGGAAGCACCGTGCGGCTTCCGGAGGTGAGCAGGCGGAAGCGGTCGTCGAGCCGGTCGGCGATCTGCCGGGGGGTGAGCAGCCGCAGCCGCGCGGCGGCCAGCTCGATGGCCAGGGGCAGGCCGTCGAGCCGTCGGCAGATCTCGTCCACGGCCTCCAGGTCCGGGAGCGCGGCCGCGGCGTCGGGACGGACGACCGCGGCCCGCTCCAGGAAGAGGCGGCGCGCGGGGTCGGGCAGCAGGGGCTCGACGGGACGCACCAACTCGCCGGGGACTCCCAGGGGTTCACGACTCGTGGCGAGGATCGTGAGCCCGGGGCAGCGGGTCAGGAGTGTCTCGGCGAGTTCGGCCGCCGCTCCGATGACGTGCTCGCAGTTGTCAAGGACCAGGAGCTGGCTGCGCGGGGCGCAGTACTCGACGAGCAGGGCGACCGGGTCGGCCTGCGCCGTCGTCATCTCGTTGGTGATCAGCGCGGTTTCGCGCAGACCGAGGGCGCTGACGACCGCGCCCGGGACCGCCTCGGGCCGGTCGAGCGGGGCCAGCTCGACCAGCCACGCCTGGGGAAGCGCGGCGGCGGCTTCCTCGGCGAGGCGGGTTTTTCCCGAACCGCCCGGTCCGGTCAGCGTGACCAGGCGGGCCCTCTGCACATCCGAACGGATCGCCCCGATCTCGGGTTCCCGCCCCACGAACGAGTTCAGCCGGGGACGGATGTTGCCGGTCCGCCGATCCCGGGACGGATCCGCGAGACCGAGCCCGGCAACGGCCCCGGCCGCCACACCACCGTCCGAACCGGGCCGCACGCCCTGCTGCCCCGGGGCGTCTCCCTGCTCCAGCAACGCCGCGTGCAGGGAGCGGAGTTCCGGCCCGGGATCCGTGCCGAGGCCCTCCGTCAGCGCGCGGCGCACCTCCTCGTACGCGGCCAGGGCGTCCGCCCCGCGGCCCGTCTCGTGCAGGGCGCGGATGAGCAGCACGTGCAGCGCCTCGTCGTACGGGTGGTCCGCCGTCAGTCCCTTGAGCTCCGGTACGACCTCCGCGGCGCTGCCCAGTCTCAGGTCCGCCTCGACGCGGCCGCGGGTCGCCTCCAGGCGCAGGGCCTCCGGCCGGGTCGCCGCCGTGCGGTCGGGGAGGTCGGCGAGGGCGGGGCCGCGCCACAGGGCGAGGGCTTCTCGGAGGCGGGTGGCGGCGGTGGGGGCGTCACCGTGGTCGAGCGCGGTCCTGCCCTCCGCCACCAGTCGCTCGAACACGTGCAGGTCCACGTCGTCGCGGGTGGCGCGCAGGCGGTAGCCGCCGGGCTCCGAGGTGACCGTGTCCTTTCCGATGGCTCTGCGGAGGCGGCCGACCAGTGCCTGGAGCGCGGCCGGGGCGTCCTGCGGCGGGTCGTCGCCCCACACCTCGTCGATCAGGGTGTCCGGGCTCGTTGCTCGCGTGGGGTGGCGGGCGAGGGCTGTGAGCAGCGCGCGGACCCGGGGGCCGCCGACGGTGACCAGGGCCCCCCGGTCGTCCTCCACCTGGGTGACCCCCAGAATCCTGTACCGCACGCCCCCATTCTCACCGTCCCCCCGCCCCCAGGTCACGGCTTCCCCCCGGCGAGCCCGCCGTCGTCCCGCAGGACCGGCCAGAGCCAGGCTTCTTCGCCCCCTCCGCCCCTACCCTTCCCGTACCTGGGGCTCCGCCCCAGACCCCGCTCCTCGAACGCCGGAGGGGCTGGATTCTGGCGTCCGGCGGATCGAGCAGCCCGGCGTTGATGACCCACGTCTGATCCAGCGGCGACGGGCGGATGTACCGGCGCGGCCCCGACCCACCCACCGGACCGGAATCGCGAACCGCACCCCGGTCAGCGGCGCTGTACGACCGCCCCGGCCCCCGCTCCCAACGCCCGCCCCTGCGGCACGATCCCCGCCGGAACGGCGCGTTGGCGTGCCGGCGTCCCCGTCCAGCAGGTGCCGCGCCGCCCCAGCAGCCGCCGCAGCCACAGTTCGAGGGCCACCAGATCGGCCAGCCCGTCGAGCGGCAGCGGCGACCCCTCCGCGGCGGCGCGCAGCGCCTTGCGGACGACGCGGGCCTCGACCAGCCCGGCCTGCGCGAGCAGCGGGGTGTCGAAGAGGGCGACCAGGGAGTCGGCGGCGACCCGCAACCCCGTGCGCGCCGCCGCGGCGGCGGAGGCATGGGAGGGCGCACCCCATCCGGGGGGAAGATCCGCCACCCCGGCCCCCTCCAGCACCGTACGCAGGATCGCCGCCCGCGCCCCGGGCTGCACCCGCAGCGCCTCCGGCAGGTCACGGCAGGCCCGGACGACCTGGTTGTCGAGGAACGGCGTGTGCAGCCGCTGGAAGCGGATCTCGGCGGCCTGCTCCAGGACGCGTACGTCCGCCGCGTGACGGGCGAGCGCGGCCCGCGCGCGGAAGTCACCCGGCCGCTGTCCGGGGCCGACGTTCAGGCGCCCGCCGCCGCCCTGCAGGCGAACCGATACTTCGGCCAGTGCCTCACCGGTCAGCCATCGCGCGGCGGGCCCGGGTCTGGCCCAGCTGAGCGCGGCGAGCGAGGCACCCACGGCGCCGCCGGGCTCGTCGAACCGCCGGTGCAGGAGGCGGTCGGCGAGGGCCTCGACCCCGGAGCGGTACGGCGTCCGGGCGAGCTTGCGGGCGGCGCCGTACACGCGCGCGGGGACCATCACCGAGCCGTCGGCCTTGGTCAACGCGGCGACGGGCCGCACCAGATGGCGCCGCTTGCGGTCCATCAGGAGGTCGGCGAGCCGCGCGGGATGTGCGTCGAGGACCTGCCGGGCGCCGTAGCCGGTGAAGTGGTCCGCGCTGCCGGAGGCGAGCCGCGCGCGGTGCCGGGCCGCCGTCACCAGGGACGGCGCGGGCTCGTCGGTCAGAGGGCCCTCCAGATCGGCGTAGGGCAGCGTCTCCTCGCCCCCGGCGACGACGACGTGGTGCAGCCGGGGGTTCGCGGCGAGCGTCCCGGCCCGTTCCAGTTCGGCCTCGCGCCCCGGGACGGCGAGGTCGTTGAAGGTCACGGCGAGCAGCCGCTCGCCGGCGCCGGTGCCGTGCCCGAGGACCGTGCCGGGCGCTCCGGGAAGTCCGGCGGCGAGCAGGGCGAGGGTCCCGGAGGCGGGCCCTCCGGAGAGGTCGGCGCCGATCCCCGGAACCGGCATCCCGCGCGCGGCACGCCGTTCGGCGGGGCCCATGCCGGGCACGGGCCCCGGGTCCACGTCGGTGCCCGGCACGTGGCGGGGTGCGGAGAGCCGGGTGCGTACGGCCTCCACGAGGGCGTCCCGTACCGCGTCGACGGCACGGTCGGGGTCGGCGGTCGGCGCGGCGACGGCGAGGGAGGCGACGGGTTCGTAGCCGGCGATCTCGCGTGCCCCGGCGCGCAGGATGAGGGTGTGACCCGGTGGGATGCGCCGCACGCCCTCGTAGGGGGTGGAGTCGTGCACGGCGGCGGGTACGTCGGGAGCGGCGAGCAGGGCGGCGAGGTGTCCGAAGTCGAGGTTGGCCTCGATGAGGTCGGCGAGGGGGAGCGCGGCGGTCGCGTAGGCCGTGCCACCCGCCCAGGGGGTGTAGAACACCGGCCGGGCTCCGGCGAGGTCGCCGCAGATGGTGACCCGGCGGCCGACCTGGACGACCGCCGTGTAGCTGCCGGACCAGTTGGTGAGGTGGCGGAGTGCCCCGCCGCGCGCGGCGAACAGCCCGACCCGCAGTTCTTCGTCGGACGCGCCGCAGGTGCCGAGGACGGCGATGCGGTTCTCGGGGTCGGCCTTCACGACGCGCACCTCGTCGGGGCGCCAGTCGCCCACGGCCCACAGCGGATCGGGGTCGCCCCACAGGAGTTGGGATCCCACCGGGTGCACGGTCTCGCCGTCGTTCCCGGTGGCGCCCGCCGAGCCGATCACAGGCGCTCTGGCGACGGTGCTGCTCCACCCCACCAACCATCGCATCGCCGCCTCCACAGGCTGTGGACAACCAGTGCACGTACGAACTCGGCACCATGCTGCCACGAAGGAAGCGTGTGGGAGGGCCCCTGCGGCGGCTTGCGCTCCCCGAAGTGCGCCCCCGTGCCGCCGCTCGCGCCGCCACGGGGTGTCACACTCCCGACAAATACCCCTTCCAGAGGGGGACTTCAGGGGGCTCCGCATGGCCGGACCGCCACGCACCGCCGACCGATCCACAGCCCCACCCCACTTGCCCGGAGGCCGACCGCACAGGGCCGCACAGAACCGTACGGATCCCGGCGCCTCGGCCGCCGACGCGGCGGCCACCCCGGCCGGCCTCGCGGACGCCGCCGCGCCCGACCCTCGCACGTCACCCACCCCCGTAGGGTCGACGTGAATGCGCCCCCGATACGCTCCCCCAAGACGCCCTTCGCGCCCTCAACTGTGGTGGTGGGAGGGCAGATCACTCGCAGAAGTGACCGTCGATTTTCGGCCAAATCGGCGCTCGATGGACACGTTCGGACACGCTCCGTACAGGCCCTGCGCACCGCTTCGGCAACGCACAGTCCGGGAGGCGGAGTTCGCCTCCCGGACCGGTCCGCCGCCCGCGGGGATGTAGGCGGCGGTGTCCCCCAGCCCACTGGATCCAGTACAGCGGGCCGACCCACGCACGTTCCATGGAAGCGCTCCCCCGGTGGCCGGAGAAGAGCGCACGCGCAGGCGCACGGCCACACACCAGGAGCACGCCGCGACCGTCCGTACAGTCGTACGGACCACAATCCCGCCAACCGGACCTACGCCCCTTAACGCTGGGGATCGGGCGAACTACGCTGGGTTTACGAATGCCGCGTGGTTATGCCAGTGCGGCAGCCGTCTGTGTCGAGGGGTGGCGCATGTCCAGGGAGCAACGCGGGCCGAACGAAAAACTCGGCGCCGTTCTCGCCCTCGCGGGAATCAGCAACGCAGGACTCGCGCGTCGCGTCAACGATCTTGGCGCTCAACGCGGGTTGACTCTTCGCTACGACAAGACGTCGGTGGCGCGCTGGGTGTCGAAAGGCATGGTGCCGCAAGGTGCCGCGCCGCACCTCATCGCGGCCGCCATCGGCCAGAAGCTCGGCCGTCCGGTGCCGCTGCACGAGATCGGCCTGGCCGACGCCGATCCGGCGCCGGAGGTGGGTCTCGCCTTCCCCCGGGACGTCGGGCAGGCGGTGCGGTCGGCGACCGAGCTGTACCGACTCGATCTCGCCGGGCGCCGGGCCGGCGGTGGTGGCATCTGGCAGTCGTTGGCCGGTTCCTTCGCCGTGAGCGCCTATGCGACCCCCGCGTCGCGGTGGCTGATAACCCCGGCCGACAGTTCGGTGGCGCGCGACGTGAGCCCCGGTGAGGACTCAGGCGCACCGCTGAAAGTCGGCCACAGCGATGTGCTGAAGCTGCGCGAGGCAGCCGAGGACGCCAGGCGCTGGGACTCCAAGTACGGAGGCGGCGACTGGCGTTCGTCCATGGTGCCCGAGTGTCTGCGGGTCGAGGCGGCGCCGCTGCTGCTCGGCTCCTACTCCGACGAGGTCGGTCGGGCCCTGTTCGGCGCGTCCGCCGAACTCACCCGTCTCGCGGGCTGGATGGCCTTCGACACGGGGCAACAGGAGGCGGCGCAGCGCTACTACATCCAGGCCCTGCGCCTGGCCCGGGCCGCCGCCGACGTCCCCCTCGGGGGGTACGTACTGGCCTCCATGTCCCTCCAGGCGACCTACCGGGGCTTCGGCGACGAGGGTGTCGACCTCGCCCAGGCCGCCGTGGAGCGCAACCGGGGCCTGGCCACCGCCCGCACGATGAGCTTCTTCCGGCTCGTCGAGGCACGTGCCCACGCGCGCGCGGGAGACGCCCAGGCGGCCGGCACGGCCCTGAAGGCGGCCGAGGGCTGGCTGGAGCGCGCCCGTGACGGCGACCACGACCCGTCCTGGCTCGGCTTCTACTCGTACGACCGCTTCGCGGCCGACGCCGCCGAGTGCTACCGCGACCTGAAGGCGCCCCGCCAGGTGCGCCGCTTCACGGAGCAGGCGCTGTCGCAGCCGACGGAGGAGTTCGTCCGGTCGCACGGGCTGCGCCTGGTCGTCTCGGCGGTCGCCGAACTCGAGTCGGGCAATCTCGACGCGGCGTGCGAGCAGGGCGTACGGGCGGTGGAGGTCGCGGGGCGCATCTCGTCCGCGCGCACCACCGAGTACGTGAAGGACCTGCTGCACCGCCTGGAGCCGTACGGCGACGAGCCGCGCGTGGTGGAGCTGAGGGAGCGGGCGCGACCGCTGCTGATGGCTCCGGCGTAGCCGCGGCACCACGTCCAGCCGCCGCCCCTTCGACCGGGGCGAAACGCGGCGGGGCGTGAATCTCGGGTTTGAGGGCATTGTCAGTGGCGCAGTGCACTATCGAAGCCGGGAGGTGGTGCAGGTGCGGAGCGCGTACGACTGCGATGTGCTGGTGATCGGCGGCGGAATCGTCGGCCTGTCGACGGCCTATGCCGTCACGCGCGCGGCGCCGGGCACCCGGGTGACGGTGCTGGAGAAGGAGCAGGGACCCGCCCGCCACCAGACGGGCCGCAACAGCGGCGTGATCCACAGCGGTGTCTACTACCGCCCGGGCTCCCTGAAGGCGCGGTACGCGGTGCGCGGCGCCGCCGAGATGGTGAAGTTCTGCGCGGAGTACGACATCCCGCACGCCGTCACCGGCAAGCTGATCGTCGCGACGGAGAAGGCCGAGCTGCCCCGCCTGCACGCCCTGGTCCAGCGCGGCAGGGAGAACGGCATTCCGGTCAGGGAGCTGGGCCCCGCCCAGATCGCCGAGGCCGAACCCGAGGTGCGCGGCCTCGCCGCGATCCACGTCGGCACCACCGGCGTCTGCGACTACGTGGCGGTGGCCCGGCAGCTCGCGGAGGCCTCCGGCGCGGACATCCGGTACGGCGCTGACGTCGTGCGGATCGACCGGCGCCCCGACCTCGGCGCCGCCGTCCGCACGGCCGACGGCACGATCGTCCGCGGTCGGGTCCTCGTGAACTGCGCGGGACTGCACTGCGACGAGACGGCCCGCCTGGCGGGGGACGACCCGGAGATGCGGATCGTGCCCTTCCGCGGCGAGTACTTCACCCTGGCGCGGCCGGAGCTGGTGCGCGGCCTGGTGTATCCGGTGCCCGACCCGGCCTTCCCCTTCCTCGGCGTCCATCTCACCCGGGGCATCGACGGCAGCGTCCACGTCGGCCCGAACGCGGTGCCGGCTCTCGCCCGTGAGGGGTACGGATGGGGCGTCGTCCGCCCCCGTGAGCTGGGCGCGACGCTGTCCTGGCCGGGTTCCTGGCGGATAGCCCGCCGCCACTGGCGGTACGGCGCGGGCGAGCTGCGGCGTTCGGTGTCGAAGGCGGCGTTCACCGAGGCGGTCCGCCGGCTGCTGCCCGCGGTGACCCCGGACGACCTGCTGCCCGCCGCGGCCGGCGTCCGCGCCCAGGCCGTCCTGCGGGACGGCACCCTGGTCGACGACTTCCTGATCAAGGAGGGCCCGCGCACGGTGCACGTCCTGAACGCGCCGTCCCCCGCGGCCACGGCGTCCCTCCCGATCGGCCGCGAGGTCGCCCGCCGGGCCCTGGCGGCTCTCGCGGCGAGCTGAGCGGCGGTCCGCGGCGGGCAGCACCTCCCGCGGACCGGGTCGGTCCGGACCGACGCGGTCCGGTCCGGACACCCCCCGCCGCGACCCCCGTAAAATCGACCGCACTGTGTCTGACTTCCTCGACTCCTCCGAAGAGACCCGGCCCGCCTCCGCCGAGGACGGCTCGCCGCGTCACCACCGCGCCAAGGGCGAGCCCCGCTTCCCCGACGGCCCGCAGGCCGACCCCGCCGGATCGCACTTCGAGCGGCGGATCCGGAGCTTCCAGCCCCGCCGGAGCCGGGTGACGACCGGCCAGGGCGAGGCCCTGCAGCGCCTGTGGCCCAAGTGGGGCCTGGACATCGACGGGCAGCGCACGCTCGATCTGGCGGAGTTGTTCGGGGCGGACCTGCCCGTCGTGCTGGAGATCGGCTTCGGCATGGGTGAGGCCACCGCGCAGATGGCGGCCGAGGACCAGGAGACCGGAATCCTCGCCGTCGACGTGCACACCCCCGGCCAGGGGAACCTGCTGGGCCTCGCGGAGCGGAGCGGCCTGACCAACATCCGGGTCGCGAACGGCGACGCGATCATCCTGCTCCGGGAGATGCTCGCGCCCGCGTCCCTGGAGGGCCTGCGGGTCTACTTCCCCGACCCCTGGCCCAAGAAGCGGCACCACAAGCGGCGGCTGATCCAGCCGGAGTTCCTGGACCTCGCGGCGACCCGCCTCAAGCCGGGCGCGCTCGTGCACTGCGCGACGGACTGGGAACCGTACGCCGAACAGATGCTCGAAGTTCTGAGCGCCCACCCCGACTTCGAGAACACGCGGCCGGACGGCGGATTCGCCCCGCGCCCCGAGTTCCGGCCGCTGACCCGTTTCGAGGGCCAGGGACTGGACAAGGGTCATGTGGTGAACGACCTCCTCTTCCGGCGCGTACAGCACCGAGACCAGCACGCCCCGGACGCCTGACCCGCGCACGGCCCTCCGGCGTCCCCGGGATCTCGCACACCGGGACGACTCCGGCCACCGTCGCGAGCCGCGCCCTCCCTCGTTAGGGTCAATGCCGTGGCCATCAGTCCCCCGTACCCCCCGCGGCCCGGCGCCCCCGCCGGGCACGCGCTGCGCCATCCGCACTGGTGGCAGCGCCGATGGGTCCGGTACGGAGCGCTGATCACCCTGCTGGTGCTGTCCGGTCTCGTCATCCTCGCGCTCGTGCGCGAACAGACGGGCACCGAGGGCTTCCTGGTGGGCCTCGGTCTCGCCGTGTTCCCGGTGCCGCTGCTCATAGCCGCCTTCCGGTGGCTGGACCGCGTCGAACCCGGGCCCTGGCGCAACCTGGTCTTCTCGTTCGCCTGGGGCGCCTGCGCGGCCGCGCTCATAGCGATCGTCGCCAACAGCTTCGCGACCCGGTGGATAGCCACCGCGACCGCGGATCCCTCCAGCGCCGACACCCTCGGCGCGACCGTCATAGCCCCCGTCGTCGAGGAGTCGGCGAAGGCGGCGGCCGTCCTGCTGGTCTTTCTCTTCCGCAGACGGGACTTCACCGGGATCATCGACGGCGTGGTGATAGCCGGGATCACCGCCACCGGCTTCGCGTTCACCGAGAACATCCTCTATCTCGGCACCGCCTTCGGCACCGACCAGCTCAGCGGGGGCAGCGGGCTGACCTCCGTCACCGCCGCGACCTTCTTCGTCCGCGTGGTGATGTCGCCCTTCGCGCATCCCCTGTTCACCGTCCTGACCGGCATCGGCTTCGGCGTCGCGGCCCTGTCCGCCGAGCGGCAGCACGTGCGCCGCGTGCTGGTCCCGTTCGCCGGGCTGCTGCTCGCGATGGGGATGCACTCGGTGTGGAACAGCTCGTCGGACTTCGGGGAGTACGGCTTCTTCGCGGTCTACGCGGCGTTCATGGTGCCCGCGTTCGGGCTGCTGACCTGGCTGGTCGTCTGGACCCGGCAGCGCGAGCTGCGCACCGTGCGCACGGAACTGCCCGCTTACACCACCGCGGGATGGCTGGGCACGGCCGAGCCGTACGTCCTCGGCTCGATGCGGGCCCGGCGGCTCGCCCGCGAGTACGCCGGCCATCACTGGGGGAAGACGGCGGCCCGCTCGGTCGCCGAGTACGAGGCGTACGCGACCTCGCTGGCGTTCCTGCGCCACCGGGGGCGCCGGGGCCGCGCGGGCGCCGACTTCGTCGTACGGGAACGCGAGCTGCTGCACGAGCTGTGGCGCCGTCGGGAGATCGCCCGGCCGTCCCTCGCCTACGCGGCCCGCACCACCTCCCCGATCCCCGCACCGCCCCCCTGGCCGGCGCACGGCTACGGGTACGCCGCCCCACCGGCCCAGCCGTACGCGCCCCCGGTGCCGTATCCGACGTACGACCGCAACCCCTACCGCTCGTAGCCCTCGTACCGGCGAGGCGGCACCTCGCCGGTACGGGGGCCGGGGTTCAGCTCAGGCGGGTGTCACGCCGACGCCTCGGTCAGGCGCGACAGTTCCGCGTCCGTCAGCGACAGGTCCGCGACACCCAGCAGGGCCGGGAGCTGCTCCACCGTGCGGGCGGAGGCGATCGGCGCGGCGACGGTCGGCTGGGCGGCGAGCCAGGCGAGGGCGACGGTCGCGACGGCGGCGTTGTGGGCCTCGGCGATCTCGTCGAGCGCGGTGAGGACCCGCTGTCCGCGTTCCGTCTCCAGGTGCTTGGACGCACCCGCGGCGCGGGGCGAGTCGACGGTCGCGCCCGGACGGTACTTGCCGGTGAGGAAACCGGCGGCGAGCGCGAAGTACGGGACGGCGGCCAGTCCGGCGCGGGAGGCGACGTCGCGCAGGGCGCCCTCGTAGGTGTCGCGCGAGACCAGGTTGTACTGCGGCTGGAGCGCGACGTAGCGGGCGAGGCCCTCGCGGTCGGAGAACTCCAGGGACTCCTGGAGCCGCTCCGGGGAGATGTTGGACGCGGCGATGTTCCGCACCTTGCCGGCCTTCACCAGCTCGTCGAGGGCGCCGATGATCTCGTCGACCGGCACCTCGGTCTTGTCGAAGTGCGTGTAGTAGAGGTCGATGTGATCGGTGCCCAGGCGGCGCAGCGACGCGTCGGCGGCGGCCTTGATGTTGGCGCCGGAGAGGCCCGGGAAGGCGGGGTGCTGGCTGACCTTGGTCGCCACGACGATGTCCGCGCGGTTGCCGCGGGCCTTCAGCCACTTGCCGATGATGGTCTCGGACTCGCCGCCCTCGTTGCCGTCGACCCACGACGAGTACGAGTCGGCCGTGTCGAGGAAGTTGCCTCCGGCGGCCGCGTAGGCGTCGAGGACGGCGAAGGACTGGGTTTCGTCCGCCGTCCAGCCGAAGACGTTGCCACCCAGCGAGAGCGGGAAGACCTCGAGGTCGGAGGAACCGAGCTTGCGAAGAGAAGTCATGGAGTGATTCAACGCCCGGACAGGATGCCTGTATTCCACATGCACCCCGCACGGCCCCGTGCCTGCGACGAAACGGCCGGCCGCGGGAGTCCCCGCGAGCCGGCCGGTCGGCAGTGTGTACGGATCAGGGGTTGAGTCCCTTGCCCTGGAGCCACGCCATCGGGTCGATGCCGGTGGCGGCGCCGCCGGGGTGGACCTCCAGGTGCAGGTGCGGCCCGGTGACGTTGCCCGTCGCGCCGACGCGGCCGATGACGTCGCCGGTGGCGACCTTCTGGCCGACGCTGACGCTGATCGACGACTGGTGGCAGAACCAGAGTTCGGTGCCGTCGTCGAGGGTGAGGATCGTGCGGTAGCCGTACGAGCCGGCCCAGCCCGCCTCGGTGACGGTGGCGCTGTGGATGGCCTTGATCAGCGTGCCGGTGGGCGCGGCGAAGTCGAGACCCGTGTGGTAGCCGGAGGACCACAGGGCGCCGGCCTCACCGAAGCGCGAGGTCAGGGTGTAGGAGGAGGTCGGCAGCGAGTAGCTCTTGGCGAGCTTGGCCAGGCGCTCGGCCTCGGCCTTCGCCTTGGCCTCCTCCTCCGCCTTCTTCTTGACCGCGTCCGCCTTGGCCTTCGCGTCGTCCTGCTGCTTGGTGGCGAGCGCGACGGCCTGCTTCGCGGCGGCGGTCTCGGCGGCCTCCTGGACGGCACTGTCGACCTGGTTCTGCTGCGACTCGGCCTGCTGCATGATGCGGGCCCGCAGCGCCTCCCCGGCGTCCGTGGTGCCCTGGGCGGTGTCGGCGGTGGTCAGTCCCGCGCCGGTGAGCGGAGTCGTGGAGCCCTTGGGGGTCTCGGCACCGTCACTGATCAGGGCCTTGGCCGAGTGGGTGACCGAGGACAGGTCGGGCAGCGAGATCGAGACGGGCGCCTTGCCGGGCGCCGCGGTGGCCATGCCACCGGCGCCGACGGCGGCTATGACGCCTACACCGAGAACGGTGGAGCTGCGGGCGAGGCCTCCGCCGCGCTGCTTTCCCACGCGGTGCCGGCCACGAACGGGACGGACGGAATCCTCGGTGGGATTCCACTCCTCCCAGGGTCCCTCGTCCTTGCCGTAGGCGAAGCCGAAGGACTGTGTGTCATTCGGTGCGAACGAGGTTGGCTGAGCAGGCCGGTTGGACGCCACGTGGGCGCACTCCTTTCCTTCCTTCTCGCCTACCGGGTTAGCTGACGGGTTCGGAGCAGGAAGGTCTCCTACGCGCGTATACCCACCGTGCTGCCACGGTGGAGGACGCTCGATTCACCCCAAGTTGGTGGTTCCCCGGTTCCCTTGCGGGATTCGGCGCGTGCGCACGGAGCCATCTCTTGTGACGGCTGGGACGACCGCGCTGCGTTATCGAACGTTAATAGACCTGGCCACCTGATTCCAAGCTGTTCAGACTGATCGTTAACGCTTTTTGGCCAGGACTTTGGGGTCATGGGCGATGAAAAACGGGCGAGTTGGCCGCATCGCGTCGACACGGCTTCATGTGACGGTGTGTCAGTCGTTATGCGGAGGGACACGGTTCGATCACCCCTCGTGACAACGATCAAGAAGGGCCTTCGAGGGCCGTCAGCCGCGCCGGACGGCGAGCAGCGCCATGTCGTCGCTGAGGGCGCCGCCCGTGTGCTTGCGGACCTCGACGGCGAGGGTGTTCAGCAGGGCGTCGGGCCCCGGGAAGATCCGCCCGGCCAGCCGCGCGGCCGGATCGTAGAACTCCCCGCGCACGTCCCGCGCCTCGGACAGCCCGTCGGTGTGCAGCAGCAGGATCGCGCCGTGCGGAAAGCGGGCCGGCACCGCCCGGTCGGGTGTGCTGCCCAGGTCGCTCATCCCGAGGGGCAGTGCGGCGGGCCCGCCGGTGAGCGGGACGAGCGTGCCGTCGGGATGCAGCATCAGGGGCGGCGGATGCCCCCGGTTGACGATGCGGACGATCTCCTCGTCGTGCGGGATCTCCGCGAGGACGGCGGTGGTGAATCCCTCGACGGCGTCGAGGTTGTCGCGCCGGGTGCCCTCGCGCTTCAGCGCCCGCTCCAGCCGCCGCGCGACGGCCTCCAGGGTCGTCTCCTGCTCCGCCGCCTCCCGGAACGCGCCGATGACCACGGCGACGGCGGCGACCGCCGTCATCCCCTTGCCGCGTACGTCCCCGACGACCAGCCGCACGCCGTACGGGGTGTCCTGCACCGCGTAAAGATCCCCGCCGATGAACGCGTCCGCCTGGGCCGCCTCGTAGCGCGCGGCGACGTCGAGGCCGTCGATCCGTGCCTGAGGTTCCGGCAGCACGGCCCGCTGGGCGAACTCGGCGATCTCCCGGACGGAGGCGAGCCGCTCGTCGCTGCGCCGGACGAGGATGTTGATGAGCACGCCCAGGACGGCCGCCGTGGCGACGGTGACGACCTCGGTGACCGCGTCGACCCGCAGGACGATGCCGAGGCGCAGGTGCACGAGGATCAGCGCGCCGACGGCGGCGGCGCCGGTGAGGACGGTGCCGCGCAGCGAGTAGAGGGGCGCGGCGACCAGGGTCGCGGCCGTGAAGAGGGGTGCGGCGGTGAACTCGCCCGGCGTGAAGTAGTCGTAGAAGGTCCCGCCGACGACCAGCAGTACGGGCAGCGCCCGTACGAGGGCCCGCACGGAGGAGATACGACCCGTGCGCCATCGCGCCGGACCGGTTCCGGGATCGCCCGCGGGTCCGGACGCACCCGAAGGACCGGCACCCCCCGCCGCCGGCGGATCACCGAGGGGCGGGCGGCCGGCCCGGTCGTCGAGCTCCCCGGTCCGCTCCTCACCACCTGGCTGACCCACGCGTCCAGCAGACCCGGAGCGAGGACGGCGGGCGACCGGTGTGGCCCGACCGAGGGATTCCGCGGCCTTCCGGAGTGAACGCGGCGACGAGAAAGAAAGAAGGGCGCCCAGGAGCCCGTACCAACACCAAGGGCCGGAACTCGTGAATCCGAGTTCCGGCCCTTGGCCTTCAGTAGCGGGGACAGGATTTGAACCTGCGACCTCTGGGTTATGAGCCCAGCGAGCTACCGAGCTGCTCCACCCCGCGTCGTAAGAACCAGTGTACGCCATCCGCGGGACCCCCGGCGCACGCGTTGACCGGGGCCCCTTCCGTGCGGCCGAGAACGCGGTTCCGGTGGCTTCGGCTCGCTCAGGCCGTGGCCTGCGCGGCCCCGCCCAGGAGATGGCGGTTGGGCGCCTTGGCGCGCTCCTCGTACTCGGGCAGGAGGACGATGTCTGCGCCCGCGGCGGCCAGGAGTCCGTTGCCGTCGGCGCCCGTGACGAAGGTGTCGGGCTCGCGCCAGGCGGTGACGACCCGCCGTACGCCGGCGTCGAGGATGAGCCGGGCGCAGGGTGCGGGCCGGGAGGCGCGGCGGGCGCACGGCTCCAGGCTGCTGTAGACGGTGGCGGCGGGCAGTCGCGGGTCGGCCGGGTCGATCTTGGCGAGCGCGGCCTCCTCGGCGTGCACCACGGGGTCGTCGCCCTCGCGGGAGTGGCCGCGGGCCAGCTCGGTCCCGTCGGCGGCGACCACCACGGCGCCCACGCTGAACGCGGTCTCCGAGGGCGGGCAGGAGGCCGCCAGCTCGCAGGCGAGGGCCAGCCACTGCCGGTCGGCGGCGGAGGCGGTCCGGCCGGTGCCGGGCGCGGTGGGGACGTAGCGGATGAGGACGACGTCCCCGACGGGCCGGGTCTCGACGAGCCGCATCCGGCCGGGGGGATAGGCCCCGGGCCCGAACAGCCGCGGCGCGTCCGGCTGCCCGACGAAGAGGGGGGCGACGGCGAGCTGGAGTTCGTCGGCGAGCCCCTCCCGTACGAGCTGGGTGTGGACCCGGCCGCCGCCCTCGACCATCAGCCGGCGCACACCCCGGACGTCGTGCAGGTGCTCCAGCAGCACACGCCAGTCCAGCTCGGGCCCGGTCGGGACGATGTCGACGCCGGGGAGGCCGTGCAGCAGGTCGGCGGCCCGCCGGGCGCCCTCGTCGGTCGTGTAGACGGCCTTCTCGCCGCCCGTGTGCCAGAACCGCGCCTCCGGGTCGAGGTCGCCGGAGCCGCTGACGGTGACCTTCAGCGGATACGCCGGGCGCCCGGCGGCGACGCGGGCCGCGCGGCGTTCGGCGGAGTTGACCAGGAGCCGGGGATTGTCGGCGCGCAGGGTGCCGGCGCCGACCAGGATCGCGTCGCAGGACGCCCGCACCTCGTCGACCCGGTCGAAGTCGGCCGCACCCGAGAGCAGCAGCCGCTCGGGCCCGGTGTCGTCCAGGAAGCCGTCGAGGGAGACGGCGGCGGACAACAGGACGTGGGGACGGGGCATCGGGGCGTTTCCTCCGGTCGCACTCACACAGTGGTTCAAGTTTTAAACAATACCTAGACTGGTCCCATGACGACCCGCTGGCTCTCCCCCGCCGAACAGCGCGCCTGGCGCTCGTACATCGCCGCGAGCTCCCTCCTGGAGGACACCATCGACCGCGGACTCCAGGCCGAGGCGGGCATGCCCCACCTTTACTACTCCATCCTGGCCAGGTTGTCCGAGGCGCCCGAGCGACGGCTGCGGATGACGGAGCTCGCCGAGACGCTGAAGATCACACGCAGCCGGCTGACGTACGCCGTGACGCGGCTGGAGAAGGACGGCACGGTGCGCCGCGAGGGCTGCCCGACCGACCGGCGCGGCCATGTGGCCGTGCTCACCGACGAGGGCCTGGACCTCGTGGAGCGGACCGCGCCCGGGCACGTCGCGACGGTCCGGGCGGCGGTCTTCGACCGGCTGACCCCCGAGCAGGTGGGCCAGCTGGAGGAGATCTGCGGGGTCATCACCGGGGCGATCCAGGACGAGGACTCGGCGGCGCGCGGGGAAGATCTGCCGTGGCGGCGGCGTTCCTGTTCGTCGTGAGGGACGGGGACGACGGCGCGTGAACGACACGTATCCCGTTGCTTGAACTTTGAAGCAGATGTAGTGTCTCGTCCCGGACGGTGTGCTTCAAATCTGAAGCACAATCCGGAGCGCCGTCCCGTACGAACCCGCTGGACGGAGAGACAACATGCGCGACCACCCCACCGCCACGGTGCGCACCCGCGTCCGCGTGCCCCTGCGCTTCGGCGACGGCTACTCCGTCGACGCGGACCTCGTCACCTTCCACGGCCTCGTCGACGGCAAGGAACACCTGGCCGTCGTCCTCGGCGACCCGGGCACGGACCCGCTGGTGCGACTGCACTCCGAGTGCCTGACCGGCGACGTCTTCGGCTCGGCCCGCTGCGACTGCGGACCGCAGCTGCGCGAGGCGGTGGAGCAGATCGCGGACCGCGGCGGCGTCCTGCTGTACCTGCGCCAGGAGGGCCGCGGCATCGGCCTCTACAACAAGCTCGACGCGTACGCCCTCCAGGACGAGGGCCTCGACACGTACGCCGCCAACGCCGCCCTCGGCCTGCCCGAGGACGACCGCGACTACACGGCCGCCGCCCAGATGCTCCAGGCCCTCGGCATCGGCACGCTCGACCTGCTCTCCAACAACCCCGACAAGGCGGAGCAGCTGCGCGACCTCGGCGTCACGGTCGCCCACCGCGTCCCGACGGGCGTCTTCACCACCGCGCACAACGTCCGGTACCTGCGCGCCAAGGTCCTCCAGACCCAGCACACGCTGCCACTGCCGGAGCTCACCGGCCTCACGGAGCTGACCGCGGGCTGACACCCGCGCGGACCCCACGCCCTGACGACATGACAGCGCCCCGCCCGGCGGAAGCCGGACGGGGCGCCGTCACGCGGTAGACCCTGTGGGACTCGAACCCACAACCAATGGATTAAAAGTCCACTGCTCTGCCAATTGAGCTAAGGGTCCCCGCACCGGCGGACGCCGATGCGGCGCACCGGACGCGCCGATGCATCCCCGAGCATAGCCGGACGCGGCCGGGACTCCGATCGGGTATCGGCGACCCGGCCACGCCGGACGGGCACAAGGTCAGGGATCCACCGGTTCGGGCGCTCCCTTGCGGAGGGCCTCACGGGCGAGGTTGCGTTCGTGTCCGGGGTTGAGGAACCAGTGCCGGGCGGAGGCCAGCCACCAGGCCGCGGCGAAGCCGAGCACCACGAGAACCGCGACCGGGGCGTAGTTGAACGTCTCCCACGTCACCGGGGAGACCTGCGGCAGCATGAACAGGATCGTGATGACGACGACCCAGCCGACCGCGATCACCCCGATCGGACGGGACCAGCGGCCCAGGTGCCAGGGCCCGCGTTGGAAGTCCTCGCCCTTGCGCACCCGCAGGAACGTCGGGATGACGTAGGCGACATAGAGGCCGATGACCGCGATCGACGTCACGGCCGCGTAGGCCGCGTAGTTGATGAGGTACGGCAGTCCGAGCACGAGGGCGCCCAGCGCGGCCAGCCAGACCGCCGCGACGGGCGTCCGCGTGCGCGGGTTCACCGTGTGCCAGACGTTCGAGAAGGGCAGCGCCCCGTCCCGTGAAAAGGCGTAGATCATGCGGCTGTTGGCCGTCACCGACGCCATGCCGCAGAAGAGCTGCGCGCCGATCACGACCAGCAGCAGGAGCTTTCCGGACGTGGCGCCCACCGCGTCGAGCAGGATCTGCGCCGGGGGCGCGCCGGTCGCCGAGTTCAGCTCCTTGTCGTACGACTGGATGGCGAAGGTGAAGCCGAGGAGCAGGACGAAGCCGGCGATCCACGAGGTCCAGATGGAGCGCACGATGCCCTTCGGGCCGGCCGTCGACGCGTCGTGGGTCTCCTCCGTCATGTGGGCGGAGGCGTCGTACCCGGTGAACGTGTACTGGGCCATCAGCAGTCCGATGAGGACGACGTAGACCCCGCTGCCCCAGCCCGTGTTGTTGACGAACTTCGTGAACACGAAGTCGGCCGACTGGTGCTGGTCCGGCACGAAGGTCAGCGCGCCGACGATGACGGCGACACCGACGACGTGCCACCACACGCTGATGCTGTTGAGCAGGGCGACGATCCCCACGCCGAACGTGTTGAGCAGCCCGTGCAGGATCAGGATCCCGGCGAACAGCAGGACCGTGCGGCCCGGGGTCACCTCGAAGTCGAACTGGAGGTTCAGGTAGGCGCCGAGGAAGGACGCGGCGCCGAAGTCGATGCCCGCGGTCACGGCGACCTGGCCGAGGACGTTGAACCAGCCCGTGAACCACGCCCAGGCCGCCGCGCTGCGTTCCGGGGCGAGCCGGTGGGCCCAGAAGTACAGGCCGGCGGAGGTCGGGTAGGCCGAACAGATCTCGGCCATGGCGAGTCCGACGAACAGTGTCATCAGACCGACCGCGACCCAGCCCCAGGTGATCACGGCAGGACCGCCGGTGTTCATGCCGAACAGATACAGCGTCAGGCAGCCCGACAGGACCGAGATGATCGTGAAGGAGACCGCGTAGTTGGAGAACGCCGACATGCGGCGGGCGAGCACCTGCGTGTAGCCGAGCTGGGCAAGCCGTTCTTCGTCCGACAGCCCACTGCCCGAGGCGTCATTTGTCATGCCCCCAGCGATTCCCTCGCGGGGGGCACGACATGCGCGGGGCGGAACATCAAGTTGGCCAGAAAAGCCCCTTGCAGCTTTGCCACCCTCCGCTGATCTTCACGCGCGATCCGAACGTCCCGGTGCCGGTGCCGCTGTTGCGGTGGAGGTTCCCCGCCGTGTCCCGCTCGACCAGGTCGTTCTTCCCGTCGCCGGTGATGTCCCCGACGCCGACGATCTTCGTGTGGCCGCTCCACGCCGTACGGATCCTCTTGCCCGCGGCGAGCGGAGCGGCACCCCCGAACGACGACGTGGCCCCCACCCGAACCGGGTGGGGGCCACGTCACTTGGCTAGGTCAGCGGCGGTCAGCCGTTGCGCTTCCAGCGCGGCTTGTCGTCGCGACGGAACGAACCGGTGCTGGTTCCGGTGCCGGTCGTGCGGTGGTCGTCGCGGCGGCCGGTCGGACGGTCGTGGCCGCCGGAGCGGAAGCCGCCGCCCGTGGGGCGGTCGCCCTGACGGTCACGGTTGAAGGGACGGTCGCTGCCACGGTGGCCGCCGCTACGCTCGTCGCGGCGCTCGAAGGAACGGCCGCCACGGTCGTCGCGGTTGAAGCCGCCACCACGGTTGTCGTCACGGCGGACGCCGCCGCCACGGTTGTCGTCACGACGCTCGAAAGAACGGCCGCCACGGTCGTCGCGGTTGAAGCCGCCACCACGGTTGTCGTCACGACGGTCGTTGTCGCGGCGGAAGCCGCCACCGCGGTTGTCGTCACGACGCTCGAAAGAACGGCCGCCACGGTCGTCGCGGTTGAAGCCGCCACCACGGTTGTCGTCACGACGGAAGCCACCGCCACGGTTGTCGTCGCGGCGGAAGCCGCCACGGTCACCGTCACGGCGGTCGTCACGACGGCCACCGCGGTCGTCGCGGTTGAAGCCGCCACCACGGTTGTCGTCACGACGCTCGAAGGAACGGCCACCACGGTCGTTGTCGCGACGCTCGTAGTTGCCGCGATCGTCACGGCGCTGACGCGGCTCGTACGCGGGACGCTCGGCCGGGGTCTCGGCGACCGCGGACTCGGCGGCCGGCGCCTCGGCGACGACAGCCTGCTCGGCGGCCTCGGCGGCGGCCGCGACGGCCACCTCCGGGTCGTCGCCCCGCTCACGGGCGGCACGGGCGACCAGACGGTCGGCCTCGCCGCGCAGCTCGGCGGCGCGACGCTGCGCGCGCTCCAGCTCCTTGGTGAGCTGGGTCACCTCGCGCTCGGCCTGCTGGGCGGCGTCGCCCGCGGACTGGGCCTGGACCTCGGTCATCGAGCGGGCGCCGGTGATCTCGGCGACCTCGGGCTCGAAGGCCGTACCGGAGTTGATGATGTGACGCGCGGCGTCGACGCCCGCGTCCTCCATCAGCCGGAAGATCTGGCGGCGCTGGTGCGGCAGCGACAGCGACACGACGGTGCCGGAGCGGCCGGCGCGGGCGGTGCGGCCCGAGCGGTGCAGGTAGTCCTTGTGGTCACCGGCCGGGTCCACGTTCAGGACCAGGTCGATGCCGTCGACGTGGATACCGCGGGCGGCGACGTCGGTCGCGACGAGCGCGTTGACGTAACCGTCCTTGAAGTCGGCCAGCGTCCGCGTACGGGCGCCCTGCGTCATGCCGCCGTGCAGCGCGTCGGCCTTCACACCGGCGTCACGCAGCTGCTCGGCGATACGGTCGGCGCCCAGCTGGGTGCGGACGAAGATGATCGTGCGGCCCTTGCGGGAGGCGATCGCGGCGGTGACCGGCGCCTTGTCCTTGGGCTTCACGATGAGGATGTGGTGCGACATGGTCGTGACGTTGCCCTGGGCGCTGTCGACCTCGTGCGTGACCGGGTTGGTCAGGTAGCGCTTGACCAGCGTGGAGATCTCGTTCTCCATCGTGGCGGAGAACAGCATGCGCTGGCCGCCGCCGGGGATCTGGTCGAGCAGCTCGGTGACCTCGGGCAGGAAGCCCAGGTCGGACATCTGGTCGGCCTCGTCAAGCACGGCGACCTGGACGTTCGCGAGGGAGCAGGCGCCGCGGTTGATGATGTCGCGCAGGCGGCCCGGGGTGGCGACGAGGACGTCGACGCCGCGCTCCAGGGCGTAGATCTGGTTGCCCATCGACGTACCGCCGCAGACGACCTTCATCTTCAGGCCGAGGACGTCGCCGTACGGCTGGAGGGCGTCCGCGACCTGCATCGCGAGCTCACGCGTCGGCGTGAGGATGATGCCGCGGGGCTTCTTCTTCTCGGTGTGGCCACCGGAGAGCTGCGTGAGCAGCGGCAGACCGAAGGAGAGGGTCTTGCCGGAGCCGGTGCGGCCACGGCCGAGGATGTCCTTGCCGGCCAGGGCGTCCGGGATGGTCGCGGCCTGGATCGGGAAGGGGCTGGTCACGCCGTTCTGCGCGAGCTTGCGGACGACACCCTCGGGCAGACCGAGGTCGGAGAAGGTCATCTCGGGGGCGGACTCGACGGCCTCGACGGCCTCGACGACCTCGATGATCTCGTTCACGGTGTCGTTCTGGTCGTTCTCGGGCACGACGACGTGATCAGTACTGGAAACAGACATGCGAAATGCGAACCTTCCGGAGTTCTTCGGCACGCGCCCAAACTCCGTGAAGTCGCAATCGACCGCCTCTATGCGGTCCGGCCACGGCAAGGGAGAGTACGCGCCACGCGGCGCTCTCTTTGGCGGCGCCGGGCAAATGGGATCAAACGATCTACTACCATACGCACCCTCCACCCCTGAAGGCAAACCCGACCCCATACGCCCAGGTCAGGACACCTTCGACTGCCGCCAGGGGCCTAGACCGGCGAGCCGGCCTCGGGTGCCGGCTCCCGCTGGACGAGCTGCGTCGCGGGCTGCTCGTGCGCCGACGACGACGGCTCGGCGGACCCCGGGTCGGACGACGGCGGTGTCGACACGGGCGGCGGCTCGGGGGTCGGCTCCGCCGTCGTGCGCGTGGGGGTCGGCTCACCCGGCGGCACCGGGTCCGTGGACGGGTCGCCGCCACCCTTGTCCGTCGCCTTCGCGGACGGCTTCCCGCCCTTCGACGCGGACGCCGAGGGGGACGCGTCACCCGACTCCGACTCACCCGGCTTCGGCG
The DNA here is from genome assembly GCF_040650615.1 of Streptomyces sp. NPDC048643. Classification (NCBI taxonomy): domain Bacteria; kingdom Bacillati; phylum Actinomycetota; class Actinomycetes; order Kitasatosporales; family Streptomycetaceae; genus Streptomyces; species Streptomyces sp. NPDC048643. The sequence continues at coordinate 111,821 of NZ_JBEZHO010000020.1, read as the reverse complement.
ACCCCTTGCCGCGCTTGCCGCCCTTCCCGCCGTGCGACCCGATCCCGCCGCCGCCCACCGAGGTCCCGCCGGCCCGCTCCTCGCCGGCCCGCTGCCCCGCCGAGTGCGAGGGCCCCGGCCGGTCGTCCCCGTCGTTCCCCACGCTCATGCAGCCTGCGGCGGCTGCGACGGCCATGACCGTGGCGGCCAGACGGACGGGTACGTACAAGGCGCGCACGGGCGGCCACCTCCGTAGGGGGCGTCCCCCGCTCGGGCGGAGCCGGGAGCGCGGGGAAGGAACGGGAGTTCCCCCTGTCCAACTCCCGCCGCCCGCAAGAGGACACGCGCGCCCGGACCCGACCGGGCCCGGGCCCGCGCGCGGAGCGCCCTTCCGGCCGCTGACGAAGCGTCATACGGGAGGTTCCTCAGCCCGGTTCGATGACGAGACACCCCGTGTGGGGCAGGCGGTCCGGTCGGCCACGCCGGCCGCGCATGGCATCCGGCCCCCTCGGACCCTCCGCCGGTACCCACCGCGGGCGCCTCGTCCCCGACAATGGCCCTGTGCTGGAGATGACGCGCGAAACCTTCGAAGAGCTCGTGAGCCAGGCCCTCGACAAGATCCCGCCCGAGCTGACCCGGGTCATGGACAACGTCGCCGTGTTCGTCGAGGACGAGCCCCCGGCCGACGACCCGGAACTCCTCGGCCTCTACGAAGGAACCCCGCTCACCGACCGCGGCGAGTGGTACGCCGGGGTGCTCCCCGACCGCATCTCGATCTACATGGGCCCCATCCTGCGGATGTGCGAGACCCCGGACGAGGTGGTCCACGAGGTAGCCGTGACCGTCATCCACGAGATCGCCCACCACTTCGGGATCGACGACGAACGGCTGCACGAGCTGGGCTGGGGCTGACCGGACGGCGGCCGGGAGGACAACTGTCCGAGCCGCCACCGCTCGCGCCGACCACCCGCCGGGGCCGGCGCCGCCCGCATACCCGCCCCGGCACTTGGGCATACGGGACCAATGGTCCGCGCCCCCGCCGTCGCAACCGCCCTCGTCCGCCGCACCGCCGACCGCGCCCGCCGGGCGCTCCACACCCTCGGTCGCCGTCGCGCCCGCCGCAGGCGCACGGTGCCGGAGCTCGCCGCCCGGCCCAATCCGTACGTCCGCGCTCTCGGACTCCTCTGTGTGGTGCTGCTCGGCGCCTGGCTCGGACTGCTGGTCGTGGGCAACGTGCGGGTCCCCGTCGGCCCCATGAACACCACCATGACCCTGCGCCCCTCCCTCACCGGCGGCACGAAGATCAACGTCTCGCCGCTCGGCGCCCTGGAACTCGCGAGCCACCACGCCCCGCTGCGCCTCGACGTGGACGTGGACCAGCTCGACCCGGACCGCGCCCAGGCCATCGTCGACCACCCCGAACGGCTCTCCGGCCTCCAGGACGAGGTGGCCCGGGACGTCGAGGACGGCACGATCGAGCTGGCCGTGCGCTCCTGCATAGCCGTGGTCGTCGGCGCCACCGCCCTCGGCCTCGGCGTCTACCGCCGGCCGCGCCGGGCCCTCGCCGCCGGCGGCCTCGCCCTCGCCCTGCTGGCCGCCTCGGGGGCGACCGCCTTCGCCACCTGGAACCCCAACTCGGTCCTGGAACCGAAGTACTCCGGGCTGCTGTCCTCCGCGCCCTCCCTGGTCGGCAACGCCCGCAACATCGTCAGCGAGTTCGACGTCTACCAGAAGGAGTTGGCGCGCCTGGTGACGAACGTGACGAAGCTGTACGACGTCACGTCCACCCTCCCCGCCTACGAGCCCGACCCGACCACCATCCGGGTCCTGCACGTCTCCGACATCCACCTCAACCCGGCGAGCTGGAAGATCATCGCCTCGCTCGTGAAGCAGTACTCCATCAACGTGATCGTCGACTCCGGCGACACCATGGACCACGGCACGGCCGCCGAGAACGGCTTCCTGGACCCGGTCCCGGACCTGGGCGCCCCGTACGTCTGGGTGCGCGGCAACCACGACTCGCGCCTCACCCAGAGCTACCTGGAACGGATGAAGAACGTCCACGTCCTCGACGACGGGCGGGCCGTCTCCGTCGCCGGGCTGCGCTTCGCGGGCATCGGCGACCCGCAGTTCACCCCGGACCGCGCGGTCGCGCCCGGCGGTGACGCCGCGGAGGACCTCGCCGGCGCCCGCCTCGCCTCGGCCCTGCGCGACCAGCGCGCCGCGGGCACCCCGGCGGACGTCGCGATCGTCCACGAACCGGCCGCCGCGCGCGGGACGGACGGCGAGGTGCCCCTGGTGCTCTCCGGCCATCTGCACCACGAGGAGATGGAGGTCATGAAGTACGGCACCCGGCTGCGCGTCGAGGGCTCGACGGGCGGCAGCGGCCTGCGCGCGGTCGAGGGCAAGTACCCCGACCCGATCGAGGCCTCGGTCCTGTACTTCGACCGGGACACCCGGCACCTCCAGGCCTGGGACGAGATCAAGCTGGGCGGCCTCGGCCTCACCAGCGCCGAGGTCAGCCGCCATCTCCCGAAGGAGAACCAGCCCGGCGCGACCCCGTCGCCGACCCCCTCACCGAGCCCCACCGGGACGGCTCGGTAAACCGTTTTGGCGATACCTCCCGCCATCCCATATGCTTCTCACGTCCCCGACGCGCTGAGAAGCGCGCAGGCGGGCCGATAGCCCTCATCGTCTAGCGGCCTAGGACGCCGCCCTTTCAAGGCGGTAGCACGGGTTCGAATCCCGTTGGGGGTACGCAACACCGTGTGCGACACTTGCTTCGCTCGTTCGCACACAAAGCTTGGTCCTGTGGAGCAGCTTGGAGTGCTCGCCACCCTGTCAAGGTGGAGGCCGCGGGTTCAAATCCCGTCAGGACCGCTGAGGTTTCCCCGGAAACCTCGTGGCTGGGTAGCTCAGTTGGTACGAGCGATCGCCTGAAAAGCGATAGGTCGCCGGTTCGACCCCGGCCCCAGCCACAGCAGAGGCCCCGATCTTCGGATCGGGGCCTTTTTCGTGCCCCGGCGCGGGCCCGCGCGCAAAAGCGTTCGCCAGTCATTTCGCCGAGGTGAGATCCTGGACCGCGTATGTCTACGCACCCTGCCCCCGCCCTCGGCGATCTCGCCCCCCGCCTGGCCGAACTGTCCCTGCGCGACGCGCACCGGCTCGGACGCAGGCTCGAAGGCGCGCGCAAGATCCGCAAGCCCGAGGCCCGCTCCACCGTGTTCGCCGAGATCGAGGCGGAGGTCACCAAGGGCGAGGTCCGCATGGCCGAGCGCCGCGCCCGCGTACCCGCCATCACCTATCCCGAGCAGCTCCCGGTCAGCCAGAAGAAGGACGTGATCGCGGACGCCATCCGTGACCACCAGGTCGTGATCGTGGCCGGCGAGACCGGCTCCGGAAAGACCACGCAGATCCCGAAGATCTGCATGGAGCTGGGCCGGGGCGTGCGCGGCATGATCGGGCACACCCAGCCCCGTCGTATCGCCGCCCGCACCGTGGCCGAGCGCGTCGCCGACGAGCTGGACACACCGCTCGGCGAGGCCGTCGGCTGGAAGGTCCGCTTCACCGACCAGGTGAACCCGGACGCCACCTTCGTCAAGCTGATGACGGACGGCATCCTGCTCGCCGAGATCCAGACGGACCGCGAGCTGCGCGCCTACGACACGATCATCATCGACGAGGCCCACGAGCGGTCCCTCAACATCGACTTCCTGCTCGGCTACCTCGCCCAGCTGCTGCCCAAGCGCCCCGACCTCAAGGTCGTCATCACCTCCGCGACCATCGACCCGGAGCGGTTCTCCCGGCACTTCGGGGAAGCCCCGATCGTCGAGGTGAGCGGCCGGACGTACCCCGTCGAGGTGCGCTACCGCCCGCTCCTGGAGGAGGACTCCGAGGACACCGACCGCGACCAGATCACCGCGATCTGCGACGCCGTCGAGGAGCTCCAGGCCGAGGGCAAGGGCGACATCCTCGTCTTCCTCTCCGGCGAGCGCGAGATCCGCGACACGGCGGACGCGCTGGACAAGAGGAACTACCGCTTCACCGAGGTGCTCCCCTTGTACGCGCGGCTCTCGCACGCCGAGCAGCACCGCGTCTTCCAGCAGCACACCGGCCGCAGGATCGTTCTGGCGACCAACGTCGCCGAGACCTCGCTGACCGTCCCGGGCATCAAGTACGTCATCGACCCGGGCACCGCGCGCATCTCCCGCTACAGCCACCGCACGAAGGTGCAGCGGCTGCCGATCGAGCCGGTGTCACAGGCCAGCGCCAACCAGCGCAAGGGCCGCTGCGGCCGTACGTCCGACGGCATCTGCGTCCGGCTGTACTCCGAGGACGACTTCCTGTCCCGGCCCGAGTTCACCGACGCCGAGATCCTCCGCACCAACCTCGCCTCGGTCATCCTCCAGATGACCGCGGCCGGTCTCGGCGACATCGAGAAGTTCCCCTTCATCGACCCGCCGGACCACCGCAACATCCGCGACGGCGTCCAGCTCCTCCAGGAGCTGAACGCGCTGGACCCGGCCGAGAAGGACGCCCGCAAGCGGCTCACCCCGACCGGCCGCAAGCTCGCCCAGCTGCCCGTCGACCCCCGCCTCGCCCGGATGGTCCTGGAGGCCGACAAGAACGGCTGCGCCCGCGAGGTCATGGTGATCGCCGCCGCGCTCTCCATCCAGGACCCGCGCGAGCGGCCCTCCGAGAAGCAGGCCCAGGCCGACCAGCAGCACGCCCGCTTCAAGGACGAGACGTCCGACTTCCTCGCCTTCCTGAACCTCTGGCGCTACCTGCGCGAACAGCAGAAGGAGCGCGGCTCGTCCGCCTTCCGCCGGATGTGCAAGCAGGAGTACCTGAACTTCCTGCGCATCCGCGAGTGGCAGGACATCTACAGCCAGCTGCGGACCGTCGCCAAGCAGATGGGCATCCACCTGAACGAGGAGGACGCTCCCGAGCAGAGCGTCCACGTGTCGCTGCTCGCCGGTCTGCTCTCGCACGTCGGCATGAAGGACGTGAAGGAGACCGGCGGGGAGAGCGGACGCGGTTCGGGCAAGAACGAGTACCTCGGCGCGCGCAACGCCAAGTTCGCGATCTTCCCGGGCTCGGCGCTCTTCAAGAAGCCCCCGCGCTTCGTGATGTCCGCGGAACTCGTCGAGACGTCCCGGCTCTGGGCCCGCGTCAACGCCCGCATCGAGCCGGAGTGGATCGAACCGCTGGCCGGCCATCTCCTCAAGCGGACGTACAGCGAGCCGCACTGGGAGAAGGACCAGGCCGCCGTGATGGCGTACGAGAAGGTCACGCTGTACGGCGTACCGATCGTCGCGCAGCGCAAGGTGAACTACGGACGGATCGACCCGGAGGTCAGCCGCGAGCTGTTCATCCGCAACGCGCTGGTCGAGGGCGACTGGCGCACGCACCACAAGTTCTTCGCCGACAACCGCAAGCTCCTCACCGAGGTCGAGGAGCTGGAGCACCGGGCCCGCCGCCGGGACATCCTGGTCGACGACGAGACCCTCTACGACTTCTACGAGCAGCGGGTGCCCGAACACGTCGTGTCCGGGGCGCACTTCGACTCCTGGTGGAAGCACAAGCGCCATGAGGAGCCCGAACTCCTCGACTTCGAGCGCTCGATGCTCATCAACGACCGCGCCGGGCAGGTCACGAAGGACGACTACCCGGACTCCTGGCGGCAGGGGCCGCTGAAGTTCCGGGTGACCTACCAGTTCGAGCCCGGGGCGGACGCGGACGGCGTGACCGTCCACGTCCCGCTCCAGGTCCTCAACCAGGTCACGGACGAGGGCTTCGACTGGCAGATCCCCGGGCTGCGCGAGGAAGTGGTCACGGAGCTGATCCGCTCCCTCCCGAAGCCGATCCGACGGAACTACGTCCCGGCCCCGAACTTCGCGCAGAAGTTCCTGGAGCGGGCGGTTCCCCTCCAGGAGCCGCTGACGCAGACCATGGCGCGCGAGCTCAAGCGGATGGTCGGAGTGCCGCTGACGGCGGACGACTTCGACTGGTCCCGGCTCCCCGACCATCTGCGGATCACCTTCAGGATCGTCGACGAGCGGCGCCGCAAGCTCGCCGAGGACAAGGACCTGGAGGCCCTGAAGCTCCGGTTGAGGCCCAAGGCGCGCCAGGCCATCTCGCAGGCCGCCGCGGCGACCGCGGAGCGTTCGGGCGGCGAGTCCCTGGAGCGCACGGGGCTGACGGACTGGACGATCGGCTCGCTCAGCCGTCTCTTCGAGACGCGCCGGGCGGGCCAGCCGGTGAAGGCGTACCCCGCACTGGTCGACGACGGACCCGCGGCGAACACCGTCTCGGTGCGGCTCTTCGACACGGAGGCCGAGCAGGCCGAGGCCATGTGGAAGGGCACCCGTCGGCTGATCCTGCGGAACATCCCGGTGAACCCCGGCAAGTTCGCCGCGGACAAGCTCACCAACGCCCAGAAGCTCGCCCTGTCCGCCAACCCGCACGGCTCGGTCCAGGCGCTCTTCGACGACTGCGCCATGGCCGCCGCGGACAAGCTGATCGGCGACTTCGGCGGCCCGGCGTGGGACGAGGAGTCGTACCGCAAGCTGTACGACAAGGTGCGCGCCGAGATCGTCGACACGACCGTGCGCACCGTCGGGCAGGTGGAGCAGGTGCTGGCCGCCTGGCAGGCCTGTGAGCGCCGTCTGAAGGGCGTCAGGAGCCCGACGCTGCTCGCGAACCTCACCGACGTGCGCAAGCAGCTGGACGCCCTCGTGAAGCCCGGCTTCGTGACGGCGACCGGGCTGCGGCGGCTGCCGGACCTGATGCGCTATCTGGTGGCGGCGGACCGTCGGCTGCAGCAGATGCCGACCGGCGTCCAGCGGGACACCAGCCGTATGGAGAAGGTCCACGAGATGCAGGACGAGTACGCCTGGCTCCTGGAGCAGTTGCCACAGGGCCGGCCGGTGCCCGCGTCCGTCCGGGACATCCGCTGGATGATCGAGGAGCTGCGGGTCAGCTACTTCGCCCACGCTCTCGGCACGGCATATCCCGTCTCCGACAAGCGGATCGTGAAGGCGATCGACGCGGCGGCACCGTGACGGAGCCTGTACGCGGGGTGAGTTCGACCCTGGGCTCACCCTCCTGTACAGTCTCTTTTCGCAGCACAGCGCACGAACAAGTCGCTGCGAATCAAGGTCCTGTGGAGCAGCTTGGAGTGCTCGCCACCCTGTCAAGGTGGAGGCCGCGGGTTCAAATCCCGTCAGGACCGCAGTAGAGAAGGCCCGGAGCTTCGGCTCCGGGCCTTCTGCTTTGCACCGCGTGCCGCGCACCGCTTCGCGTGCGCCCGCCGACGCCCCAACGGCCGCCCCCACAGAGCGTTCCCGCTTCTTGACGGCGTCACATTCCAGCGGGTACCCCGGAAGTCAGGGCTCGCGCCCTGCCGGCCCCCTGGAGGTGCGTATGGCGGTGTCCGCCCGGCACGAGACCCGGGCTCTGCTCCGAGCCCATCTGGCGGCCGCCTCCGGCTATCGCCATCTGACGCGGCACTGCCCGGTCTGTCATCGGCTCCTGCGGCTGGCCATGGAACCCGCTCCGTACGACGAGCAGGACCCCGACAGCGCCTCCGAGGACGAAAGCCCCTCCACCGCGTGACCGAGGACTCCGGCCAGGAGGTCCGCGCGGTGCGACCCTTGGGAGTGGAGTGCGCGCGTTCGGGCCCAACTCCCCTAGCGCAGAAGGCTCGCAGGCGACAAGGACTCTGGCATGTGACGGGAGTCACCGCATAGGTTTTCAGAAGTGCGGAACTTACCCCCCTCCTACAACGAGTCAATTTAATATGTGCAATTGCACTCGTCGTCGAGGCTGTTCACAGCCGATCCGACACCTGCCCCCAGACTCCGACAAGGCCGCTCACAGGCCGGTCGCCGAGGCACGTGGACCGCACAAAAAAGATCGCGCTGGACCCGGCGGAGTCCAGCGCGATCTACGACGCACCCTGTTCATATGGCGGAAAAGCTGGGGCGTGGGCTCTGTTGGGGCAGAACCCGCGTCGCTTGGAGCTGTGGTTCGGACGCCTCGGCGGATTGGGGGGTCCGACGGCTTGTCCGGTTATGCGGGGTTTCAGGCCTCGCTGCGCTGCTGCGGGATACCCGCGAGCAGTGCGCGGACCTCAGCCTCGCGGTAGCGGCGGTGTCCGCCGAGCGTGCGGATGGACGTAAGCTTGCCGGCCTTCGCCCACCGTGTGACCGTCTTGGGGTCGACGCGGAACATCGTGGCGACCTCAGCCGGGGTCAGCAGCGGCTCGGCATCAGGGGTGCGAGCGGTCATGAGCGGCCTCCTCGGGAGAACCGAACCTTCTCGGTTCTTTCCTCTAAATTCTGCACCTTGACCCGCGTTGCCCGAAATGGCGGACGCGAGTCGAGTCGGTTATAGGACGAACGGCTTGTCCTCGGCACTACAACTACACCATCCGTCCAGCCGCGTCGGCCAAACCGATGGAATTGCCCTCCCAGGTGTTCATCAGCGACGGAAGCCGATGGACCATGCCATAGCGGACAGTCACGCCACTGTGACGATCAGTCACAGTGGCGTCAGGAGTCATCAGACCCCCCATAGCGTGCAATGCTGAGATTCCGCCCATACGTGGGCGGACGGAGCCCTCCCCCGGACTCCTTGTCCTATTTTGGCACGAGGAGGGGCAAGCGATGCAAGAGCCAGGTAAGTGCCATCCATCACGCTTGACACCCGTTGACGCATAAGCCCGGATCGGGACCTACGTCCTGGAGTGAGGGTTCTTCAGCGTGTGAGGACCATACGCGAGTTCGACACCGTTCCTGTGAGAAGCAGATCACACCGTTCGGTGGACCCAGGAGCCCCTCCCGTCCCACACGAACCCACCGGAACAGCCCTTTGGGCTGAATCATCCGGAAGTGTCCTGCATGACCCGTTCGGGAATGCTCCCGGCGTCAGTTCGCCGAGCGCCGGTCCCTGACCGTCCGCCAGCGCTCCACCAGCCGCCCGTACGCCGCGCCCGCCGTCGCCCCGTCCCCGGTGCGCAGCGCCTCGATGCCCTCGGCGACGTCCGCGGCCGAGTGGTCCTCCTCCAGGTGCCCGGCCGGCAGCGCGTGCACGAGCCCTCCGTAGTCCAGCTCGACCAGGGAGCGCGGATGGAACTCCTCCAGCCAGCGCCCCACGTCCACCAGACCGTCGATCAGGGGTCCCTCGTCCAGGGCGTCCCGGAGCGTGCGCAGGGCCCGCGCCGTGCGCCGCCGGGCCTGCACCATCGGCGTCCGGTAGCGCAGCCGCGGCGCGGCACCTCCCGCGCCCGCCCCCTTCTCGTACTCACGCTCCTCCTCGGAGACGAGCACGAACCAGTTCAGCGGCACCTGCCAGGTCGAGGTGCGGATCCACGGGCGGGCGTCGGGGTTGCGGGCCAGCCAGCGCTCGTAGTCGAGGGCGGCCTGACGGCGCACCAGCGGCGGCAGCACCGCGTCGAGGACCGGGGCGGGCAACTCCTCGCCGATCTCGTCCAGCGCCTGCCAGCCGCGCAGCCGGGTGCGCCAGGGGCAGACGCAGACCACGCCGTCCACCTCGGCGACGAACGCGTCGGCGCTCTCGTGGACCGCCACGGGGACCGGCGGAGTGGGCAGCAAGTCGGCCAGCGAGCGGCGCAGTTCGTCCTGGTACGAAGGGTGCTCGGTGCGCCGGGCGTAGCGCGTCCAGTGATCGCGCTCCGCCTCCGGGAACGCAACGAGTGGCTCGTACACGCGCAGGTACGACGTGTACGGCACGATCACCGCGGACACCTTGGGCACGCCTGCTCCCTCCCCCGGCGGCCACCGGGAAAACCAGCGAGAACCACTCACGACCTGAAGAGAAATCTATGCAAATCGAACCATGGTCGTACCCCGTCGGTGGGTGATCCTGAACACTGCGCCGAAGGCGGGTCGGCGCAGGCTCTACTCTCATGCCCACGGAGCCCGCCATCCGCACGGGCCCCGCACCCAACCGCCGCTCATTACCTGGGAGTCACCACAGTGACCGACGTAACCGGCGCGCCTGCTGATGTACTGCACACCCTGTTCCACTCGGACCAGGGCGGTCATGAGCAAGTCGTGCTCTGCCAGGACCGCGCCAGCGGCCTGAAGGCCGTCATCGCCCTCCACTCCACCGCTCTGGGCCCCGCCCTCGGCGGGACGCGCTTCTACCCGTACGCGAGCGAGGCGGAGGCCGTCGCCGACGCGCTCAACCTCGCCCGCGGGATGTCGTACAAGAACGCCATGGCCGGTCTCGACCACGGCGGCGGCAAGGCCGTGATCATCGGGGACCCCGACCAGATCAAGACCGAGGAGCTGCTCCTCGCCTACGGCCGCTTCGTCGCCTCGCTCGGCGGCCGGTACGTCACGGCCTGCGACGTCGGCACCTATGTGGCCGACATGGACGTCGTGGCGCGCGAGTGCCGCTGGACGACCGGCCGCTCCCCGGAGAACGGCGGCGCGGGCGACTCGTCGGTGCTGACCGCCTTCGGTGTCTTCCAGGGCATGCGGGCCTCGGCCCAGCACCTGTGGGGCGACCCGACGCTGCGCGGCCGCAGGGTCGGCGTCGCGGGCGTCGGCAAGGTGGGCCACCACCTGGTCGATCACCTGCGGGCGGACGGCGCCGAGGTCGTGATCACGGACGTACGCGCCGACTCCGTGCGGCGGATCCTGGACCAGCACCCCACCGGTGTCACGGCCGTCGCCGACACCGAGGCGCTGATCCGCGTCGAGGGCCTGGACATCTACGCGCCGTGCGCGCTCGGCGGGGCGCTCGACGACACGACTGTGCCGGCGCTGACCGCGAGCGTCGTGTGCGGCGCGGCCAACAACCAGCTGGCGCACCCGGGGGTGGAGAAGGACCTCGCGGACCGCGGGATCCTGTACGCCCCCGACTACGTGGTGAACGCGGGCGGTGTCATCCAGGTCGCCGACGAGCTGCACGGCTTCGACTTCGACCGCTGCAAGGCCAAGGCGGCGAAGATCTTCGACACGACGCTGGCCATATTCGCACGTGCGAAGGAGGACGGGATTCCGCCGGCCGCCGCGGCCGACCGGATCGCCGAACAACGGATGGCGGAGGCGCGCTCTCACTGACCCCTTTCCGGGGCCATATGTGCTTGTCAGGGACCCGCCGACGGCTGTCGGGGAGACAACTCTCACGTCTGTCGGCGGGTCGGACGCCAAGAAGAGGTTAAAATCGCGGTTGACCAGCGAGGACAGGGCACCTTGTTGGTTCTGGGCAAGGGCGCGTGCTGCGGGCGACGTACCGTATGGGCGCGGGCTCAGGTACCGTGGAAGCCCTACGGACCGGTCTCTCCATGGAGAGTCCGTTCCAGATCATGAACGCGTGTCAAGACTCTGGGGCCGTCGAGCCCCGTATCCGAGGGGGTCGAGCCATGGGGCGCGGCCGGGCAAAGGCCAAGCAGACGAAGGTCGCCCGCCAGCTGAAGTACAGCAGCGGCGGGACTGACCTCTCGCGTCTGGCCAATGAGCTGGGCGCTTCGACTTCGAGCCAGCCGCCGAATGGCGAGCCGTTCGAGGACGACGACGAGGAAGACGACCCGTACGCACAGTACGCGGATCTCTATAACGACGACGACGAGGACGAGGACGACCAGTCCGGTCCTCAGTCGCAACGTCGCGGCGCTTGACGCACCAGCGTCCCTCGCAGTTTCCGCGATCTTCTCAGCGGGTCTCCCTGAAGTGGTTTTCCGGAAGATCCCGCCTGGCGGATTTCTCGTAGTGACTGCACTTCACCCGGTCCGGGGCCTCAGCGCCGGACCGGGTTTTGTGCTGCCCAGGGGGCTTCAGCTCGCGTAGTCGCCGATCAGCTCCGCGCCCGTCGCGTGGTCGCCGCGCTCGGTGATCTCACCGGCGATCCAGGCGTCCACTCCGCGGTCCGCGAGGGTGGCGAGCGCGACCTCGGCCGATTCCTCGGGGACGATCGCCATCATGCCGACGCCCATGTTCAGCGTCTTCTCCAGCTCCAGGCGCTCGACATCGCCCGTCCGGCCGACCAGGTCGAAGACCGGGGCCGGGGTCCAGGTCTCGCGGTCGACGACGGCGTGCAGGCCGTCCGGGATCACCCGGGCCAGGTTGGCCGCGAGGCCGCCGCCCGTGATGTGGCTGAACGCGTGCACCTCGGTGGTCCGCGTCAGGGCCAGGCAGTCCAGCGAGTAGATCTTGGTGGGCTCCAGGAGCTCCTCGCCGAGCGTGCGGCCGAACTCCTCGATGTGCTGCTCCAGGCCGAGCTTCGCCCGGTCGAGGAGGACATGCCGGACGAGCGAGTACCCGTTCGAGTGAAGACCGGAGGCCGCCATGGCGATCACCGCGTCACCCGTCCGGATGCGGTCCGGGCCGAGCAGCTGGTCGGCCTCGACCACGCCCGTACCGGCGCCGGCGACGTCGAAGTCGTCCGGACCCAGCAGGCCGGGGTGCTCGGCCGTCTCGCCGCCCACCAGGGCGCAGCCCGCGAGGACGCAGCCCTCGGCGATGCCCTTCACGATGGCCGCCACCCGCTCGGGGTGGACCTTGCCCACGCAGATGTAGTCGGTCATGAAGAGCGGCTCAGCGCCGCACACGACGATGTCGTCCATGACCATGGCGACCAGGTCGTGGCCGATGGTGTCGTACACGCCGAGCCGACGGGCCACGTCGACCTTGGTGCCCACGCCGTCGGTGGCCGAGGCCAGCAGGGGGCGCTCGAACCGCTTGAGGGCGGAGGCGTCGAAGAGGCCGGCGAATCCGCCGAGGCCGCCGAGGACCTCGGGGCGCTGCGTCTTCTTCACCCACTCCTTCATGAGCTCCACGGCGCGGTCGCCGGCCTCGATGTCGACGCCGGCAGCCGCGTAGGAAGCACCGGAGGCACTGCCCGTCGCCGTAGGTGACTGATCAGACACAGAAGACATTGCCTGGGATCTTTCGGGTTGGTGAAACGGGGCTCTGCGGCACTTACGGGCGACGGATGGCGTCAGCCGCGGCCGTGGCTGCGGGACCCGCGGCCAGCTCGGTCTCCAGGAGCTGCTTACCGAGCAGCTCGGGGTCGGGAAGATCCATCGGGTACTCGCCGTCGAAGCACGCGCGGCAGAGGTTCGGCTTGTCGATGGTCGTGGCCTCGATCATGCCGTCGATGGAGATGTACGAGAGGGAGTCGGCGCCGAGCGAGGTGCCGATCTCCTCGATGGTCATGCCGTTCGCGATCAGCTCGGCGCGGGTCGCGAAGTCGATGCCGAAGAAGCAGGGCCACTTCACGGGCGGCGAGGAGATCCGGATGTGGACCTCGGCGGCGCCCGCCTCGCGGAGCATCCGGACGAGGGCGCGCTGGGTGTTGCCGCGCACGATCGAGTCGTCGACGACGACCAGACGCTTGCCCTTGATGACTTCCTTGAGCGGGTTCAGCTTCAGCCGGATGCCCAGCTGGCGGATGGTCTGCGAGGGCTGGATGAAGGTCCGGCCGACGTACGCGTTCTTGACCAGGCCGGCGCCGAACGGGATGCCGGAGGCCTCCGCGTAGCCGATCGCGGCGGGCGTCCCGGACTCCGGGGTCGCTATGACCAGGTCGGCGTCGACCGGGGCTTCCTTGGCGAGTTTGCGGCCCATCTCGACACGCGAGAGGTACACGTTCCGACCGGCGATGTCCGTGTCGGGGCGGGCCAGGTACACGTACTCGAAGATGCAGCCCTTGGGCTTCGCTTCCGCGAATCGCGAGCTCCGAAGACCGTTCTCGTCGATGGCGACGAACTCGCCCGGCTCGATCTCGCGGACATAGCTTGCGCCGCAGATGTCGAGGGCGGCGGACTCGGAGGCGACCACCCAGCCGCGCTCCAGGCGGCCGAGGACCAGCGGGCGGATGCCCTGCGGGTCACGGGCGGCGTAGAGGGTGTGCTCGTTCATGAAGACGAGCGAGAAGGCGCCCATGACCTGCGGGAGGACCTTGGTGGAGGCCTCTTCTATGGTCAGTGGCTTGCCGTCGTCGTCGACCTGGGCCGCGAGGAGCGCGGTGAGCAGGTCGGTGTCGTTGGTGGCCGCCACCCGTGTGGTGCGGCCCTCCTGCTTGGGCAGGTCGGCGACCATCTCGGCGAGCTGCGCCGTGTTGACCAGGTTGCCGTTGTGTCCGAGCGCGATGGAACCGTGCGCGGTGGCACGGAACGTCGGCTGGGCGTTCTCCCACACGGAGGCACCGGTGGTCGAGTAGCGGGCGTGACCGACCGCGATATGACCCTGGAGCGAACCGAGCGAGGTCTCGTCGAAGACCTGGGACACGAGGCCCATGTCCTTGAAGACGAGGATCTGGGAGCCGTTGCTGACCGCGATTCCCGCGGATTCCTGACCCCGATGCTGGAGGGCGTAGAGCCCGAAGTAAGTGAGCTTGGCGACCTCTTCGCCCGGAGCCCAGACACCGAAGACGCCGCAAGCGTCCTGGGGGCCTTTCTCACCGGGGAGCAGATCATGATTGAGTCGACCGTCACCACGTGGCACGGCACCGAGTGTAGGCGAGATCGACCACTGGTCCGAATTGGGGATACGGGCCCCCGCCCGATCACTCAGCGGCCACCGCTTGGACGATTGTGCCGTTTTCGCTGGTCAGCGTGATGCCACGATGATCCACCGTGTACGAGGTGCGGCCGTCGAAGAGCTCCAGCAGGGTCTTCTCGGTCCTCATGAGTGAGCGGTCGCACATCATGCGGGTCGTCCTGGCCGGCCCGAGGGTGATATGTCCGTCGCTCACGGTGGCCCGGGCGGACGCGTGGTTGCACCCGAGGCGGCTGTCGAGGGTGCCGTCCTCGCCGAGGACGAAGTGCGCGTCGGTGCCCTGCGGGAGCGACCGGGAGGTGTTCCTGTCACCGAGTGCCGTGACCGTCCACTTCGTCCCGCGCAGGGGTGCGTCCTTCTCCTTGGTGAGGCTGACCCGGTCGCCGCTGTCGGCGGTGAGGGTCAGCCGGTCGCCGGCGGTCTTCGCGGTGAACCCGTCCTGCCCGGCGATCGAGTGGCTCAGGTTCCGCTCGAAGTCGGTCGGGCCCTCGGCGCAGCCCATCTCGGTCGTCCGGAGCGCGCCGAACGCGACCCGGTCGCCCTTGACGGTGGCCTTCGAGCCGAAGCCGTTGCAGCCGAGGTTGCCGCTGACCCGGCCGTCGTCGCCGATCTTCAGATACGCGCCGGCCGGTGCCTTCGCGGTCCTTCCGTGCACGGTGAGGCTGTCGACCGTCCAGTGGACTCCGGTCACCGGCGATCCCGTCCCGACGGAACCGCTTCCCGCCGTCTGGGTACCGCACGCCACGGCGAGGGGAAGCAGGGTCAGGACACTGAGGGTCATTCGCTGCTTGTCCATGCCGATGGGACGGGAGGGGTGGGGGATTCGGTTCCCTTCCCGGGGCGAGGGCGCTCGATCGGGGGGGCGGGCGCGGACGGGGCGACAGGCGCGGATGCGGGCGATTCGGCACGTCAGGGAACGGTGGGCATCGGCGGGTTCGGGCCGCGCGGGAGGGGCGGCACGGGGGCGCCGGGAGGTTCGGGCAGCCGCATCAGGCCGGACCGGGGCGTCGGCGGACGGCGCCCCCACGCGGGTCACGCGCCGTGCGGCGGCCAGTGGCCCGCGGGAGCGTCAGGCGGTTCGGGCGGCGTCGCGGGAGCGCCGGCCGACAGGGACCGGCCGGGGGGTTCAGCCCATGAGGGGCAGCAGGCCGGCGAGGTCGGCGCGTTCGCCGCTGGCGCTGACCTTCGCCTCGTCGAGTGCCGCCTTCCACTCCGTACGTCCCGTCGCGAGCCGGATCCAGGTCAGCGGGTCCGTCTCCACGACGTTCGGCGGGGTGCCGCGGGTGTGCCGGGGTCCCTCGACGCACTGCACGACGGCGTAGGGCGGGATCCGCACCTCCGTCGACGCGCCGGGCGCCTTCACGGCGAGCGCGTCGGCGAGGAGCCGGGTGCACGCGGCGAGGGCCTGGCGGTCGTACGGGATGTCGAGGCCGGGGACCGCGCGGTTCAGGTCGTCGGTGTGGACGACCAGTTCGACGGTCCGGGTGACGAGGTAGTCGGCGAGGGTCATCGCGCCGGTGCGCGTGGCGAGCAGCCGGCCGTCCCGGGCGGTGGCCAGACGCTCGGTGATCCGCTGCTCGGTGCGGGCGAACAGGGCGTCGAGATCCGCGTTCCCCACGGCGAGCTCACGCGTGTCGTCGGCGATGTCGGCGGCCCGGGCGGCGGTGGCGAACGGCCAGTCGAGCAGGGACAGTTCCTTGGCCGGGGGCTCGGGCCGGTCGAGATTGCGGCTCACGGTCTCGAGGGCCGTCGTGAC
Source organism: Streptomyces sp. NPDC048643 (assembly GCF_040650615.1). NCBI lineage: Bacteria > Bacillati > Actinomycetota > Actinomycetes > Kitasatosporales > Streptomycetaceae > Streptomyces > Streptomyces sp. NPDC048643. The sequence goes on along the minus strand of NZ_JBEZHO010000020.1, from coordinate 95,552 downwards.
GTGCGCGGCGAGATCCCGCACCGTCCACCCGCCGAGGTGCGTGGGGCGCGCCGACTGCTCCTCGCTGAGGGTGCGCACGCCGTCCCGTACGTTCCCGAACTGGGCGAGGACCGCCGCGCGGATCTTGGCGGAGTCGTAGGCACGGGCGCGCTTCTTGGCGGGGGGCATGATCCTCACCCTAGGACCGGGGGACGCTCGGACGGGGGTCGGCGAGGGTTTTCCGGTGGCCTACTTGCGGACCGCGTATCCGGCGAGGCCTCTCTCGATCAGGTCGAAGGCGCGGCCGGCCAGGTCGGCGGCATCCTCGGCGACGGCTTCGGGGCTCTCGCCGTCGTTGATACGGCGGTGGTGCGCCTCGACCAGCGCGTTGCGCGCGCTGATGAGCTGGGCGGCCGCGATGGCGGCGAGCACGGGGTCGTCGCTCTCCTCGGCCAGGGTCCGGATCAGCTCCTCCTCGCCGCCGGGCGGGCGCGGGAGGAGCAGCCCGTCGCGGCCTGAGTCGAACGCGACGGGCCAGGACGTGTGAAGGCCCCGCCCGGCGACCGGACGGGGCCTTCGCGCATGTCAGCGGGTCACGCCAGCAGCGCCGGGATCGTCTCCTCGTGAGCGGTGCGCAGCTCGGCCAGGGAGAGCGCGAACTCGCCCTGGACGTCGACCGCGTCGCCGTCGACGACACCGATGCGGGTGACGGGCAGACCCCGCGCACCGCACATGTCGTTGAAGCGCAGCTCCTCCGACCGCGGGACGGCGACGACCGCGCGGCCCGCCGACTCCGAGAAGAGGAAGGTGAACGCGTCGAGACCGTCCGGGACGATCAGCCGTGCGCCCTTGCCGCCCTGCAGCGCCGACTCGACCACGGCCTGGATGAGACCGCCGTCGGACAGGTCGTGCGCGGAGTCGATCATTCCGTCGCGCGAGGCCGAGATGAGGATCTCGGCGAGCAGCCGCTCGCGCTCCAGGTCGACCTGCGGGGGCAGACCGCCCAGGTGATCGTGGACGACCTGCGACCAGGCCGAACCGCCGAATTCCTCACGGGTGTCACCGAGCAGGTAGAGGAGCTGGCCCTCTTCCTGGAAGGCGACCGGCGTGCGGCGGGCGACGTCGTCGATGACGCCCAGCACGGCCACGACGGGGGTCGGGTGGATGGCGGCCTCGCCGGTCTGGTTGTACAGCGAGACGTTGCCACCGGTCACCGGGGTGCCCAACTGCTGGCAGCCGTCGGCCAGTCCGCGGATCGCCTCGGCGAACTGCCACATGACCGCCGGGTCCTCCGGCGAGCCGAAGTTCAGGCAGTCGGAGACGGCGAGCGGCTTGGCGCCCGTGGTCGCGACGTTCCGGTACGCCTCGGCGAGGGCCAGCTGCGCACCGGTGTACGGGTCGAGCTTGGCGTAGCGGCCGTTGCCGTCGGTCGCGATGGCGACGCCGAGCCCGGTCTCCTCGTCGATGCGGATCATGCCCGAGTCCTCGGGCTGGGCCAGCACGGTGTTGCCCTGCACGAAGTGGTCGTACTGGGAGGTGATCCAGGACTTGGAGGCCTGGTTCGGGGAGGAGACGAGCCGCAGGACCTGGTCCTTCAGCTCGGCGCTCGTCGCCGGGCGGGGCAGCTTGTTCGCGTCGTCGGCCTGGAGCGCGTCCTGCCACGACGGGCGGGCGTAGGGGCGCTCGTAGACCGGGCCGTCGTGCGCGACGGTGCGCGGGTCGACGTCGACGATCTTGCCGCCGTGCCAGTAGATCTCCAGCCGGTCGCCGTCGGTGACCTCACCGATGACGGTGGCGATGACGTCCCACTTGTCGCAGATCTCGAGGAAGCGGTCGACCTTCTCCGGCTCGACGACCGCGCACATGCGTTCCTGCGACTCGCTCATGAGGATCTCCTCGGGCGAGAGCGTGGAGTCGCGCAGCGGTACGTCGTCCAGGGTGACGCGCATGCCGCCGGAGCCGTTGGACGCCAACTCGCTGGTGGCGCAGGACAGTCCGGCCGCTCCGAGGTCCTGGATGCCGACGACGAGCTTCTCGGCGAAGGCCTCCAGGGTGCACTCGATGAGGAGCTTCTCCTGGAAGGGGTCGCCGACCTGGACGGCGGGACGCTTGGACGGCTTGGCGTCGTCGAAGGTCTCCGAGGCGAGGATCGACGCGCCGCCGATGCCGTCGCCGCCCGTGCGGGCCCCGTACAGGATGACCTTGTTGCCCGTGCCGGACGCCTTCGCGAGGTGGATGTCCTCGTGCCGCATGACGCCGATGGCACCGGCGTTGACCAGCGGGTTGCCCTGGTAGCAGGCGTCGAAGACGACCTCGCCGCCGATGTTGGGCAGGCCCAGGCAGTTGCCGTAGCCGCCGATGCCCGCGACGACGCCCGGCAGGACGCGCTTGGTGTCGGGGTGGTCGGCCGCGCCGAACCGCAGCGGGTCGACGACGGCGACCGGACGGGCGCCCATCGCGATGATGTCGCGCACGATGCCGCCCACGCCGGTGGCCGCGCCCTGGTAGGGCTCGACGTACGACGGGTGGTTGTGCGACTCGACCTTGAAGGTCACCGCGTAGCCCTGGCCGACGTCGACGACGCCGGCGTTCTCGCCGATGCCGACGAGCAGCGCGTCGGACTGCGGGGCCTTCTCGCCGAACTGGCGGAGGTGGACCTTCGAGGACTTGTAGGAGCAGTGTTCGGACCACATGACCGAGTACATGGCGAGCTCGGCACCGGTGGGCCGGCGGCCGAGGATCTCGACGACCCGCTCGTACTCGTCCTTCTTCAGGCCCAGTTCGGCCCAGGGCAGCTCGACGTCGGGGGTCGCGGCCGCGTTCTCGACCGTGTCCAGAGGCGTGCGGCTCATGCGTTGACCAGCTTCTTGAGGATCGAGGTGAAGAAGGGGAGGCCGTCGGTGCGGCCGGAGCCGACGAGGGGCTCGACGGCGTGCTCCGGGTGCGGCATCAGACCGACGACGTTGCCCGCCTCGTTCGTGATGCCGGCGATGTCGCGCAGCGAGCCGTTCGGGTTGACGTCCACGTAGCGGAACACGACCCGGCCTTCGGCCTCCAGCATGTCGAGCGTGCGCCCGTCGGCGACGTACCGCCCGTCCATGTTCTTCAGCGGGATGTGGATCTCCTGGCCGGCCACGTAGTCGGCGGTCCAGGCGGTCTCCGCGTTCTCCACCCGCAGCTTCTGGTCACGGCAGATGAAGTGGAGGTGGTTGTTGCCGAGCATCGCGCCGGGAAGAAGGTGCGCCTCGGTGAGGACCTGGAAGCCGTTGCAGATGCCGAGAACCGGCATTCCGGACTTCGCCTGCTCGATGACGGTCTCCATCACCGGCGAGAAGCGCGAGATGGCGCCCGCCCGCAGATAGTCGCCGTACGAGAAACCGCCGGGCAGCACCACGGCGTCGACCTGCTTGAGGTCCTTGTCCTTGTGCCAGAGAGCGACGGGTTCGGCACCCGCGAGCCGGATCGCACGCTGCGTGTCACGGTCGTCGAGGCTGCCCGGAAAGGTGACGACTCCAATACGAGCGGTCACTTTCCGGCCTCCGCGACTTCCTCGACCTTGACGGTGAAGTCCTCGATCACGGTGTTGGCGAGGAAGGATTCCGCAAGTTCGTGGATGCGGGCGAGCGCGGCGTCGTCCACCGGTCCGTCCACTTCCAGTTCGAATCGCTTTCCCTGACGTACGTCGGAGACACCGTCGAAACCGAGGCGCGGCAGTGCACGCTGCACCGCCTGGCCCTGGGGGTCGAGGATCTCCGGCTTGAGCATGACGTCGACTACGACGCGTGCCACTGGCACTCCCGGTGTGTGGTGCTGAGCAGGTCCCTTCAGACTACCCGTACAAAATTTCTACTCGCGTAGATTCGTAGAATCCTACGTGACCCCGATCACGATCCCGCATCGGCGAGGGGTCTTCCGCGGAAAATCCTGGGAAAAACAGCAGAAGAGCGACGGGAGCCCATTGCCTCCGGACACGCGGAAGGATTTAGTCGGGCTTCACAATGCAATGCCGGGCACTGTACAAAGGAATTGGCATTAGCCGATACTTTGCCCAATAACAGCCGGACAGTCGACATCTCCCCGACAACTCCGTGACGTCCGCGCACGTCATGACCGTTGATCGCAGAGCTGTCGCGCGAAGGGACCGATATTCGTGGCGCAGCGTGTCGTGGTCACTCTCTTTGACGACATCGACGGCTCGGAAGCGGCGGAGACGATCGCCTTCGGACTGGACGGCAAGTCGTACGAGATCGACCTCAATCCAGCCAATGCCAAGAAACTGCGCAAGGTCCTCGCGCCGTACCTCGAGGCCGGCCGCAAGCAGTCGAAGTCCGGGAAGGCGTACACGCACACCGCGCTCACGCCCGACCCCGCCGCCGTCCGCGCCTGGGCCCGCTCCAACAAGATGGACGTCCCGCCGCGCGGCCGGATCCCCAAGAAGGTCTACGAGGCGTTCGCCGAGTCCCACTGAGCCGCCGCCCCCGCACCGGGGGCACCCGCGCGGGACCGCCACCGGACCCCGCAGACAGCCGACTTGCGCTGACCCCCCGCTGATCAGCTAGAGTCTGGAACACGCCGAGGGGCAAGGCCGAAAGCCGAAACCCACGGAGTCGCGCGGGTGTAGTTCAGTAGTAGAACATCCCCCTTCCAGGGGGAAGGCGCAGTGTGCAATTCCTGTCACCCGCTCTGCATCTCTTACCGATCGGTCTTGTCGATCAGGTAGGGTGGTGCTCGCGCCGATCGGTGGAAGCCGGTCGGAGGCAATGCGGACGTAGCTCAGTTGGTAGAGCGCAACCTTGCCAAGGTTGAGGTCGCCAGTTCGAACCTGGTCGTCCGCTCAGAAGACAAAGGCCCCGGTCAGTCGACCGGGGCCTTTGTCGCGTGTCGTCCGAGGACCCGTGTGCCCCTGAGTTCACGACGACGGTGCACGTCGCGCCCGTACCCGACCGTCGACCGTCGAGGCCGCGGCTCTCCGACGCCGCCCGCATCACAGCCCCCTCCCCGTCGAGGCTCCCTTCCCACCGGATCCGGCTCTGTCGTCTGACATTTGTCATGAGGAGTGATGACACCGCGCACTGCTGCCGGACCGTGTCCGCGGCGAGGCTGAATGCATGAACACGAACGGGCACGATCACGTGATCGAGGTCACTGACCTGCGGCGGGTGTACGGGGGCGAGGGCGGAGACTTCGAGGCGGTGCGCGGCGTCACGTTCTCGGTGGGCCGCGGCGAGCTGTTCGCCCTGCTCGGGACGAACGGCGCGGGCAAGACGTCCACCGTCGAGCTGATCGAGGGCCTCGCGCCTCCGGCCGGCGGGCACGTGCGGGTCCTCGGGCACGATCCGTACACGGAGCGGAGTGCCGTGCGGCCCAGGATCGGCGTGATGCTCCAGGAGGGCGGCTTCCCCTCCGAACTGACGGTCGCGGAGACCCTGCGCATGTGGGCGGGGTGCACCAGCGGGGCGAGGCCCATCGGGGAGGCGCTGGAGCTGGTCGGCCTCACCCGCCGCGGCACGGTGCGGGTCAAGCAGCTGTCCGGGGGCGAGAAGCGGCGCCTGGACCTCGCGCTCGCGCTCCTCGGCCGCCCCGACGTCCTCTTCCTCGACGAACCGACGACCGGCCTCGACGTGGAAGGCCGCCGGAGCACCTGGGAGTTGGTGCGCGAGCTGCGCGACGGAGGGACCACGGTCCTGCTGACCACGCACTATCTGGAGGAGGCGCAGGGCCTCGCCGACCGACTGGCGATCCTCCACGAAGGACGTATCGCGGCCCTCGGCACTCCGGCCGAGGTCACCGCGGCCCAGCCGTCGAGGGTCTCCTTCGAGCTGCCCGAGGGGTACTTCCCGGGCGACCTGCCCCCGCTGGCCGAACTCGGCGTGAGCAGCCACGAGACAGCGGGCCGGGTGATCAGACTCCGCACGAACGAACTGCAGCGGACCGCGACGGCCCTGCTGGTGTGGGCGGAGCGGGCGCGGGTCGAGCTGCGGGGGCTCGATGTGCGCTCGGCCTCCCTGGAGGAGGCGTTCCTGCGCATAGCGCGGGACGCGGCGGTACACGACGGGCACCGGCCCGAGCCGGCGGCAGCGGGCACCCCCACGCGGACGAGGCGGACGAAGGGGACGGCGGCATGAGCGGAACAGCAGTCACGACCGGGGCGGCCCCGGCACGGACCACGACGGCAGGTCGGATGGGAGCGCTGGCCCGCGCCGAGCTGACCCTGCTCGGCCGTACGAAGGCGACGCTCGCGGCGGCGGTGTTCGTGCCGCTGGTCATGCCCTTCACCCTCCGCTCGACCGTCGACCAGATGGATCTGAAGGGGACCGGGCTCACCGTCGGGTCGATCCTGCTCCCTTCCTCGATCGGGTTCTCCCTGCTCTTCGCGGTCTACAGCTCACTGGTGAGTGTGTACGCGGCCCGCCGGGAGGAGCTCGTCCTCAAGCGACTGCGCACCGGGGAGCCCCGTGACGTGGAGATCCTCCTGGGCGCCGCCCTGCCCTCGGTGACGATCGGTCTCCTCCAGTGCGTGATCCTGACCGCCGCCTATGCCGTGACGCTCGACGTCGGCGTACCCCGGGCTCCCCATCTCGTCCTGCTGGGGCTTCTGTTGGGTTTCGTCACCTGGCCGGCGCTGGCAGCCGTCACCGCGAGCTTCAGCAAGAGCATCGAGGGAGCCCAGGTCGCGGCGATGCCGCTGACGCTGGTGTCCCTGGTCGGATCCGGGACCTTCATCCCGCTGGAGGTGCTGCCCGACCGCGTAGCCTCGTTCTGCGAGCTGCTGCCCCTCACCCCGGTGATCACCCTGATCCGCGGCGGCTGGAGCGGGCACCTCTCCGCCCACGACACCCTGGGCGCCCTCGGCACGGCGGTGGTCTGGGCCGCGATCGCGATGTTTGCTGTACGGCGATGGTTCCGCTGGGAACCGCGACGATGACCACGGACGCGGGGGTGGACATGAACGAGCCGATCGGTTGGTGGCGCGGCAAGAGCACACCGGCCAAGGTCGAGACGTACACACGGTGGTCGTTCCACTTCTTCGCCGTGATCGAGGTCGTCACATTCGGCCTGCCGATCTTCGGCAACGTCTCGTCCGCCCTGTCCTGGCCGCTGTTCCTGCTGGTGTGCGGGCACGCCGTGCTCTGTGCGGTGACGGCTTCGCAGTCGCTGGACTGGGCACGCGGTACCCGACAGCAACCCGGGCGGATGATGCTCGCGCTGGCTCTGGGCACCGCCGCGGTGGCCGTCGTGGCGCTCGCCCTGTCGGGCACCGACTGGCGTCCGGCGACGGAGGACGAGCTACGGGTGGCGTCCTCGATCTTCGTCGGCGTCATAGCGTTCGGCACCGGCACGCTCACCCTGGGGATCCGCGACCGCCGGCGGATGACCTCCGCCGTGGTCGGCGCGGCTGCGGGGGGCGGAGCGGTCTCGTTCCCCCTCGGTTTCCCCGGTCCCGCCGCGCTGATCACCGCCGTCGCCGTCCTGCTGACCGCCGGGTTCCTCACCTTCACCGCGGCCTTCTCGGTCTGGCTGCTGAACGCCGTCTACGAACTCGACGCGGCCCGCGAGACCCGGGCCCGGCTCGCCGTCGCCGAGGAGCGGCTGCGCTTCGGCCGCGACCTGCACGACGTGATGGGCCGCAACCTCGCGGTGATCGCCCTCAAGAGCGAACTGGCCGTCCAGCTGGCACGGCGCGGGAGGCCCGAGGCCGTCGACCAGATGACCGAGGTGCAGCGGATAGCCCGGGAGTCCCAGCGGGAGGTGCGGGCCGTGGTGCGGGGGTACCGCGAAGCCGACCTGAGCGTCGAACTGGCGGGGGCGCAGGGGGTGTTGACGGCGGCCGGCATCGACTGCTCCGTCACCGGCGCGGGCACGGAGCTGCCCGTAGCGGTCCAGTCGGCGCTCGGCTGGGTCGTCCGGGAGGCGACGACGAACGTGCTGCGGCACGGGGACGCCAAGAGTTGCGCGGTGTCGCTGCGCGTGGCGGCGGGCCTGGTGACACTGACGGTCGAGAACGACGGGGCCCCGGACGCGGAAGACTCGTGCCCGCGGCCGGAGGGGGACTCCGAACGGATCGGGGGCTCCGGGCTCGTGGGACTGCGGGAGCGGCTGGGAGAGGTGGACGGGGTACTGCGGGCCGGCGCGAGCGGTGGGCTCTTCCGGCTGACCGCGGAGGTCCCCCTGCGGCTACCGCATGACCGGGATCCGAACCCGGACGCGCACCCGGACGCGGACCGCGGGAGAGCCACGGAGGCAGGGCGAGGGTCGGCCCGGCCGCCGGTGGGCACCGATCGGGACGCGGATGCGGACGCGAGCAGGGAGACGGGCAGTGACGTGGGCGGAGACGTGGGCGGGAGTGTGGGAACGGGCGTGGGTCGGGACAGTCCGGACAACGGGGACTACAGGGACAGCGGCAGAGGCGGGGAGATCGGAGTCCCCGGGAGCAGGAGACAGCCGACCTCGTCCGTGCCGGACCAGGCAGAGGAGGTCACGCCATGACGTCCATGCCGGAGGACGCGTCGGCGTCGGTTGCTCCCGTGCGGCTGCTGCTCGCCGACGACGAGCATCTGATCCGGGGTGCGCTGGCCGCGCTGCTGGGGCTGGAGGACGACCTGGTCGTGGTGGCCGAGGCGGCGACCGGGCCCGAGGCCCTGGCGATGGCGCGGGCCCATGAACCCGATGTCGCCGTTCTGGATCTTCAGATGCCGGGGGCGGACGGTGTGAGGGTGGCCACATCCCTGCGGGCCGAACTGCCGGGCTGCCAGGTGCTGATCGTGACGAGTCACGGAAGGCCGGGACATCTGAAGCGGGCGCTTGCGGCGGGTGTGCGGGGGTTCGTGCCGAAGACGGTCAGTGCGCAGCGGCTCGCGGAGATCATTCGCACGGTGCACGCGGGAAACCGTTATGTGGATCCCGAGTTGGCCGCGGACGCGATCTCCGCAGGGGACTCGCCGCTGACCGTCCGGGAGGCCGAGGTACTCGAATTCGCCGCCGACGGTGCCCCCGTGGCGGAGATCGCGGAGCGGGCCGCGCTGTCCCAGGGGACCGTCCGGAACTACCTGTCGTCGGCCGCGTCCAAACTGGGGGCGGAGAACCGTCACGCGGCAGTGCGTCTCGCACGCCTGAGAGGTTGGGTATAGTGGCTGTCGCGCCACGGCGCACGCGGACGTAGCTCAGTTGGTAGAGCGCAACCTTGCCAAGGTTGAGGTCGCCAGTTCGAACCTGGTCGTCCGCTCAGGAGAAGAAGCCCCCGACCCTCAGGTCGGGGGCTTCTTCGTGTCCGGAGGCGGACCCCCGGAGTTCCGGGCCCGGCTCGGAGCCGGGCCCGGGGCGGGGTCAGGTCCAGCTCATGCCCGTGAGGCGCTCGTAGGCCTCGATGTACTTGGCACGGGTGGCTTCCACGACGTTCGCGGGGAGAGCCGGCGGTGGCTGCTCGCTCTTGCGGTCCCAGCCGGACTCCGCGGACGTCAGCCAGTCGCGGACGTACTGCTTGTCGAAGGACGGCTGCGCGTGGCCCGGCTCCCACGAGTCGGCGGGCCAGAAGCGCGAGGAGTCCGGGGTCAGCACCTCGTCGGCGAGGACGAGCGTCTCCCCCTCGTAGCCGAACTCGAACTTCGTGTCCGCGAGGATGATGCCCCGCTCCCGCGCGATGTCCCGGGCCCGGCTGTAGACGGCGAGGGTCGCCTGACGCAGTTCGGCGGCGGTGTCGGCGCCGACCTGCCGGGCGACCTCCTCGTACGAGACGTTCTCGTCGTGCTCGCCGACGGCGGCCTTGGTGGCCGGGGTGAAGATCGGCGAGGGGAGTTCCGAGCCGTCGACGAGGCCCTCGGGGAGGGCGAGGCCGCAGACCGTGCGGGACTCGTTGTACTCGACGAGACCCGAGCCGGTCAGATAGCCGCGGGCGACGCACTCGACCGGGGCCATCCGGAGCGACTTGCAGATCAAGGTGCGGCCGGCCCAGTCGGCGGGGGCGCCCGGCGGGAGTTCGGTGCTCAGCACGTGGTTGGGTGCCAGCTCGGCGAGCTGGTCGAACCACCACAGCGAGAGCCGGGTGAGCGTACGGCCCTTGTCGGGGATCTCGGTGGGGAGAACCCAGTCGTACGCGGAGATGCGGTCGCTGGCGACCATCACGAGGTCGCCCGCCTCGTTCTGGTACAGGTCGCGCACCTTGCCGGTGTGCAGATGTACCAGACCCGGCACCTGAAGGGGCTCGGGTTTTTCGACGAATCCGGACACGGTTCCTCCCCGTGGTTCTGTCCTAGTGGCTCGATTCTCCCGTATGGGGCGAGCGGCCGCGGACCGGGGCCGTGCGGTGGCGGCGGAAACAGGGGCGGTTCCGCCGCCGGGTGCGGGCGCGGACCGGACGCCCGGCCGGGCTTCCTCAGTCGTGTTTGCAGATGCGGTCGAGGAGATTCGCGGTGGCGCGCTGGATACGGGGGTCCACGTGGCCGGGGCGGTCGAGCGCGGGAGACCACGCGAACGTTCCGGACGCGAAGACCAGGGCACCGGACGGAGCGCGGTACAGCGAGGTCTCCTGATGGCGGGGGACGCCCTCGCTGTCCGGGTACGGGGAGTGCGCGAGCAGGATCCGGGCCTGGTGGTCGGGGAGTGGGGTGCGCGGGAAGTAACGGTCCGCCTCACCGGCGACCATGCCCTCCACCTCGTCGCCCTCGTGCGCGCCGGTCGCCTCCCACAGCCAGTGGTCGGCGTTGCGGACGACCAGGGGGTGCGGTTCGGGCACCCGGCCCGCGTACTGGATGCCGATGAGCTGCTGTTCCGGACGGTCGATCTCGCGCCACAGGGCGGGCTTGCCCGGGCCCCGGCGCTTGCGGCAGGTCAGCAGGCGGTCGGGGACGCCGGACGGCGACGGGCCCAACTCCGCCTGCCAGTACATGGTGTTGGCGGAGAGGAAGACGAGGGAGGTGCCGTGTTCGCGGGCGCGCTCCGTGGTGCGGCGCATCTGCGGCGACCAGTACTCGTCGTGGCCCGGGAAGACCAGGCCCCGGTAGCGGGTGGGGTCGACGCGGCCGGCGTGCAGGTCGCGGGCGTCGGCGTAGGCGAGGTCGTAGCCGTAGCGCTCGGCCCAGCGGATGAAGTCGTAGGCGTGGCCCACGTGGAGGGGGAGGCCCGCGCCCGCGTACGGACGGTCGAAGGAGACGGTCGTCGCGGCGTCAGCCTCGCCGAGCAGCCGGCCGCTCTCGTCCCACGCGTGGTAGAGGCTGGCGCCGGTGTGGCCGTCCTCCGGATACAGGTTGTAGGCCTGCCACGTGACGTCCGGGAGCAGCAGGAGCAGGTCGGCCGTCTGGTCGTTGCGGACGGTGAAGGGGACATGGGAGCGGTAGCCGTCGACGGTGGTGAGGACGGCGACGTAGGCGCCGATGCTCCAGTACGACGGGATCTGCAGGCGCCAGGACAGCCACCAGTGGTGGCAGGAGACCGTGCGGTCGGCGGTGAGCGGCGCGGGCTGCACGATGCCGGAGAGCCGGGGGCTCGTGGTGATCTTGCTGGCGCCGTCACCGCCGTAGTGGCCGATGCGGTAGATGTCGACGCTGAATTCCTGGGGCGGGTCGACGGTGACATGGAAGTCGATGGACTCGCCCGGAGCCGCGGCGCCGGTGGTCGTGAACCCCTTGATCTGACGGTGGACGTCGTCCGCGGAACGGGGGCCGCCGGAGCCGGAGCGCGCGCGGGTGCCCGAGGTGGCGCGCGGCGCCGGGATGCGGGTACCGCCGGGCTCGGGATGCGGGGCCGGGGCCGTGTCCGCGTCCAGGTACCAGGGGACGACATGGCCGGTGTCGTCGAAGTACGTCTCGCTGCCCCGGAGCCAGGGGACGGGGCCCTGGCCGAAGGGATCCGTGACGGCGTGTGCGAGTGCGCCCGACTCCCAGCGGCGGATCTGCTCCGACCCCATGCCGGTCCCCTCCCTCGTGCCCCCGTCGTTCGGCAAGCCGTTGCCCTTGCGCGCGATCGGTCCCAGCACATCACATTACGCACGCAGTCCGTCACCGTTCGTCGCGAATTGACGTGAGTGGAACGGGGCGCTCCGCCTGGGGCTGAGACGGGCTGCGAACAGTGTGCGGCCGACCGGCCGGAAGAGCGCCGGGCCGGACAAACCGGATTCGGACGAAACCGGTCGCGCGAAGCCACGGGGCTCGCCGGTTCGACTGGTTTTTCCGAATCGGTCTCGGTAAGCCGCGAGGGCCGTCGGCGCAGCCAGTGCTGCCGGATCTGCCGGATCTGCCGGGTCGACCGGTACCGCCGGCTCCGCCGGTGTGGCCGGAGCCGTCAGACCAGTCGGACCGGCTTCTCCGGGCGGACGCCGAGATGCAGGAGCCACTCGCGCAGGGGTGCGGGGTCACCGGTCTCTATGAGGGTGAGGACGCGGGGGCCGAGGTCGGCGGCGCGTTCCCCCGCGACGAGCAGGGAGGGGCCGTCCAGCCAGTCGAGTCCGGGGGTGGCTCCCGCGGTGTCCATCGCGGCGCAGCAGACCATCGCCGTGACGTGGTCCGCCAGCAGGTCACGGCCGGTGCGAGGCGGCTGGAGCGGGAACAGCGGAAGCGTCCCGTCGTCCCAGAGGGCGTGATCGGGTCCCTGCTGTTCCGCGCCTGCGGCGGGCGGCGCCGGAGCGGCCGCCTCCTCGCGGGCCACCTCCGCCGTGAGGCCGGCCGCGAGAGCCGCCGTCCGTTCGCTCCCCACCGCGAGGTCCGGGTCGTCCTCCTCGCCGGGGACGCCGATCCCTTCGTACGTCTCCGCCCCGTGCACGCCGAGGGCGGCCTCCGGGTCGAGGTCCGCGGCGGCGTCAGGCGCCGGCCGGTCCTCCGCCGGAACGGCCAGGTGGTCCAGAACCCGCGCCAGCGTCGGGCCGCCTGCCTCGGGCCGGCCGGGGTCGGCCGGGTGCCGGACGCCGAGCGCGTCCAGAACGCGGTGCAGACGGGCGGCGTCGGTGCGCCAGGTGCGGTCGACGACCTCGTCCGGATAGTCCTGCCAGTCGACCGGCGCCCAGTCGGGGCCTGCCTCCGCGGGACCGCCGTGGAAGAGCCGGGCCGCCAGCAGCGAGGTCGCCTCGTCCACCGAACCGGGTTCTTCGAGCAGGTCGCAGGCGGGCCGCTCGCCGAGCCGGGAGGTGAATCCCTCGGCCAGCCGGTCGCGACGGGACAGCTCGGTCAGTGCGGCGACGACGCCCACGTCCAGCCGGGACGGCCAGCGGCCCATCCGCCAGGCGGGCAGCGCGACCCGGGTCAGCAGCCGGTCCCAGCCCGCGTAGGCCAGGCCCACCTGTTCCTGGGCGACGATCCGCAGGCCGTAGTCCACGGCCTGTGCGCGTTCGGCCGCCGCCGCGGCGACACCCCGCTCCATCTCGGCGGCATGGACGCGGCAGCTGCGCAGCAGAAGCCGGGTCACCCAGCCCACTCCGGCCAGGACCGTGCGGGACAGCGGGCCGCGTCCGGGCTCCGAGGTCACGGCGACGGCCGCGTCCAGTCCTCGCACGAAACGGCGGGCGGCGGCTATGTCCGGGTGGGCCGACGGGCCCGTACCGGCGACGACCGGGGCGAGGACCGCGCGCAGTTCACCGACGCGCATCCACCACAGGAAAGGGGAGCCGATGACGAGGACGGGGGCGGCCGACGCACGGCGAGCGCGGTTCGCCGCGCGCGTCGCACCGCGGCCTCCGGCCAGGCCCTCCCGGTCGGTGTCCGTGTCGTCCGCCTCGCCGCCGCCCGCTGCGGAGCGGCCGTGCGCCCGGTGGGTGCGGTCCTCCAGCCAGCTGTCGCAGTCCGGGGTCAGGGCTATCGCGGAGGGCGCCGGGACGTCGAGACGGTCGGCGAGGTCGCGGACCATGCGGTACAGATCGGGGGCCGACGCCTCGGAGACCGGGACCGTGGGGCTCATCGCGGGCCGGGCGCGGGCGATCACGAGCGCGACGCCCGCCGCGGCGAGCAGGACGACAACGGCGAGGACCGTCACGATCCAGCGCACGGTCCCCCAGTGCCCGCCGACGATGTGGCCGGTGGCGCCACCGGCCAGCAGCACGACGGCGACGGCCGCGGGCAGCAGGGCGACGGCCAGCGCCCTGCTGCGGATCCGCAGCACGGCGAGAGCCCGGGAGCGCGCGGCCTGCGCGCCCACCTCCACACCCATACCGGTCACGACCGGACGTCACCCCCTACTGCCCGCCGGGCTCCGGCCTTCACGCGGCCGGTTCCGACGGATGTCCTGGCGTTGGTCACTCCCCCACTGTGGCACCCGCCACCGACATCGCAATGCCGGTGGGCCAAGTGCCGGAATGCTTTCGCCGCACCCTAGTTGGGGCCCCGGCCCCAGTCAGCCGGATGGGGCATCGGTCACTCGATGGAATGGCTCTGGGGAGAGGTGGATGACAGTGGGCGATGATCAGGCCCCCGGTTCCGTACAGAAACGGCCAGGCGGGAGGGGCCGGTTCCGGACACGACGGAACCCCGGACTCCAGTCTGGAGTCCGGGGTCCGGTGACGCCGTGGGGACCTGCGGCTATGCCTCGGCCGCCGCCTTCGCCGCGATGTCCGTGCGGTGCTGCGAGCCGTCGAGAACGATGCGGGCGACCGCCGCGTAGGCGCGCTCACGGGCCTCGACGAGGCCGGAGCCGGTCGCTGTGACCGAGAGCACACGGCCACCCGCGCTGACCACCGCGTCCCCGTCGTGCCGGGTGCCCGCGTGCAGGACGTACGCGTGCGGGGCGTCCTGCGCGGCCACCTCGTCCAGGCCGGTGATCGGGTCGCCCGTACGCGGGGTGTCCGGATAGTTGTGCGAGGCCACGACCACGGTGACCGCCGCGTCCTCGCTCCAGCGCAGCGGCTCCAGATCGGCGAGGGTGCCGGTCGCGGAGGCGAGCAGAACGCCGGAGAGCGGGGTCTTCAGACGGGCGAGGACCACCTGGGTCTCCGGGTCGCCGAAGCGGGCGTTGAACTCGATGACCCGCACGCCACGGCTGGTGATCGCCAGACCCGCGTACAGCAGGCCGGAGAACGGGGTACCGCGGCGGCGCAGCTCGTCGACGGTCGGCTGGAGGACGGTCTCCATGACCTCGTCCACGAGCTTCGGGTCCGCCCACGGCAGCGGCGAGTACGCGCCCATGCCGCCGGTGTTCGGGCCCTCGTCGCCGTCCAGCGCGCGCTTGAAGTCCTGGGCGGGCTGGAGCGGGACCACGGTGGTGCCGTCGGTGATCGCGAAGAGCGAGACCTCCGGGCCGTCGAGGAACTCCTCGATGACGACGCGGTCGCAGGCGTTGGCGTGCGCCCGCGCGGCGTCGAGGTCGCCGGTCACGACGACACCCTTCCCGGCGGCGAGTCCGTCGTCCTTCACGACGTATGGCGCGCCGAAGGCGTCGAGTGCCTCCTCGACCTCCTCGGGCGTCGTGCAGACGTACGAGCGTGCCGTGGGGACGCCGGCACCCGCCATCACGTCCTTCGCGAAGGCCTTGGAGCCCTCCAGCTGCGCGGCCTCCAACGAGGGGCCGAAGCAGGGGATGCCCGCCGTGCGCACGGCGTCGGCGACACCGGCGACCAGCGGGGCCTCCGGGCCCACGATCACCAGTTCGGCGCCGAGCTCCGTGGCCAGCGCGGCCACGGCGGCGCCGTCGAGGGCGTCGACCGCGTGCAGCTCCGCCACTTCCGCGATCCCCGCGTTACCGGGGGCGCAGTACAGGGCGGTGACGTCGGGGTCGAGGGACAGGGAGCGGCACAGGGCGTGTTCGCGGGCGCCGCCACCGATGACAAGGACCTTCACGGGGGTCAGCCTAGCCGCCGGCCGAGACCGCCCTTGTGGGGGCTTCCGAAGACGGAGGCCTACGGGGTTGGTGCGATCCTCCGAGGAGGGGCGATCCCGGGGTGTCGTCACCCGGTCCGGCCGCTCACTCGTTCGAGAACTCCTCCATGACCGTCGCGCCCAGCTCCCGGACGATCAGGTCGTGGCCCGAGAGCGCCGACTCGTCCAGGTCGGGGTCGTCGTCCTCCGGGGTGTCGTCCTCCGGGGAGACCGGATGCGGTTCGGGAGCCGGGGGGCGGGCGGACGCGGACGGGCCCCCTCCCTGGCCATGGCCGCCCGACGGGCCGCTCTGCGAGGAAGGCGGCTGCGCGGCCGGTGCCGGGGATGAGGGGCGCTGGCCGGACGGGGACCCGCCGTACCCGGCGCCTCCGCCGTCGCCGCCGCCGTAGCTCCCGCCACCGCTGCCGTAGCCGCCGCCTCCGCCGCCGTAACCGCCTCCGGGCGGCGCGGTGGGCGGGGCCGAGCCGCCCGAGGCGTCGACGATCGCCTCGACCTTCCACTGCACGTTGAACTGCTCCGACAGCGCCTGGCGCAGCACGTCCTCGCTGCCGCTGCTCGCGAAGTTGTCGCGCGCCCCGGAGTTCACGAAGCCGATCTGCAGGGTCGTGCCGTCGAAGCCCGTGACCTGCGCGTTCTGGCTGAGGAGGATCCAGGTGAAGCGGCGACGGTTCTTCACCGCCTCCAGGATGTTCGGCCAGAGGGTGCGGGGGTCGGGGCCGCCCATGGCGGGTGCGGGAGCGGGAGTCTGCGCGGGCGACGCGGGCGCGGCCTGCTGCGGAGCGGGGCTCGCGGCGGGCGTTTGCGCGGGCTGTGCCGGCGACTGTCCGCCGCCCGCGGGTGCCGCCGTGGGCCAGCCGCCGGGACGCCTGCCGCTGCCGACGGCCGTCGCGGTGGGCCAGGCGCCGGGCGCGGAGCCCGCGGGGGGATTGGCCTGGGGCTGCTCCGGGGCGGGCGCCGTGGGGGCCGCCGCCGGGGCCGACTGCGGAACGGGCGCGGGGGGTGCCGTCGGCGCGACGGGCGCAGCGGCTTCGGGCACGGCCGCGGGAACGGCTCCGGTGCCCGTGCCGGGTCCCGCTCCGCGCGCCGCGGCACGGGCCGCCGCGGGGCCGCTGCCGGGCGGGACCGCCGGCGCGGCCTGCGGAGCCGGTGGAGCGGCCTGGTGCACCGGCGGCGCGGTGTGCGTCTTGGGTCCGGGGACGTATCCCATGGCCGGGGCCGCTCCGCCGCCGGAGAAGTTCACCCCGCGCTCGATGCGGTCGAGGCGGGCCATCACGGACCGCTCGTCCCCGTAGGCGGCGGGCAGCAGCACGCGCGCGCAGATCAGTTCCAGCTGGAGGCGCGGCGAGGTGGCTCCGCGCATCTCCGTCAGTCCGTCGTTCACGAGGTCGGCGGCGCGGCTCAGCTCGGCGGCGCCGAAGACCCCCGCCTGGGCCTGCATGCGCTCCACGACGTCGACCGGGGCGTCGATGAGCCCCTTCTCCGCCGCGTCCGGGACGGCCGCGAGGATCACCAGGTCCCGGAGCCGCTCCAGCAGGTCGGCGACGAACCGCCGCGGGTCGTTGCCGCCCTCGATGATGCGGTCCACGACCTCGAAGGCGGCGGCGCCGTCCCCGGCCGCGAACGCCTCGACGACCGAGTCGAGCAGCGAGCCGTCCGTGTACCCGAGGAGGGAGGTCGCCATGGCGTACGTCACACCGTCGTCGGCGGCGCCCGCCAGCAGCTGGTCCATCACGGACATGGAGTCACGCACGGAACCGGCGCCTGACCGGACGACCAGGGGCAGCACGCCGTCGGCGACGGGGATGCCCTCCTGGCCGCAGACCTGGCCCAGGTACTCGCGGAGGGTGCCCGGGGGCACCAGCCGGAACGGGTAGTGGTGGGTCCGCGACCGGATCGTCCCGATGACCTTCTCGGGCTCGGTCGTGGCGAAGATGAACTTGAGGTGCTCCGGGGGCTCTTCGACGACCTTCAGGAGGGCGTTGAAACCGGCCGACGTGACCATGTGGGCCTCGTCGATGATGTAGATCTTGTACCGGCTGCTCGCGGGGCCGAAGAAGGCCTTCTCGCGCAGGTCACGGGCGTCGTCCACACCACCGTGCGAAGCGGCGTCGATCTCGATGACGTCGATCGAGCCCGGTCCGTTGCGTGCGAGGTCGCGGCAGGACTGGCACTCCCCGCACGGCGTCGGGGTCGGACCCTGCTCGCAGTTCAGACAACGGGCCAGGATGCGCGCGCTGGTCGTCTTGCCACATCCGCGCGGACCGCTGAACAGGTACGCGTGATTGACCCGGTTGTTCCGCAGCGCCTGCTGCAACGGGTCGGTGACATGCTCCTGCCCAATGACCTCGGCGAACGACTCCGGGCGATAGCGGCGGTACAGCGCGAGAGACGACACGTCTACGAGGTTATAGGCGCCCACTGACAAGCAGGACCGTCCGAAGCTCTTCGCGGACGTGACCCCGGACTCGCTACCGGCCCGCGTGGTGCACCCGGCGGATCGAAGCCCGCCTCGCACTCGCCCGGACACCGGTCCCGGAAACGTGAGCGCCCCCCACGCACCCGCCAGAGCCAACCTACCCTTGCTGCCTTCCGGCCCTGGGGGAGTTCAGTCAGATAGCGCCACGTGAGGGGCTCCGCAAAGAGTACAGGATCCTGAGAGGGGGAACGAGTTCGCGAGCACTCCTCAACGTCTTGTATTGTTTGCCGCGGAGGATTCGCCTAGTGGCCTAGGGCGCACGCTTGGAAAGCGTGTTGGGGGCAACCCCTCACGAGTTCGAATCTCGTATCCTCCGCCAGTGCCTCACCGGGCACTAACGTCGAAGGGCCCCACCGCGAGGTGGGGCCCTTCGACGTTAGGGGCGCCGTACGCGGTCGCCAACGGGCGTACGGGCTGCGGGAACCGCCCGATCCGGGTGCCTGCCCGGATCCCCGCCGTGCGACCGTCCGGCGCCCTTCGGCGGCTCAGCTCACCCGGACCTTCCGCTCCACCGTGACCTGGTCGATGTCGGTGGTGCGGACCGTGGTCTTCATGGTCCAGGTGCCGGCGAGGGGGAGCGTGAGGGTGTCGGAGGTCCAGTACCCACCCTTGTCGGTGATCTCCGCGTCGATCGGGCCGACCTTCTGGGATTCCAGGGTGAAGGTGATGCGCAGTTCGGGGACGGTCGCGATGCCTCCGTCGGGGCCGAAGATCACGGCCTGCACCGAGTTCTCGCCCACCCGGCCCGGTGACAGCTCGACCTGGACCTTGCCGTGGCCGCCCGGGGTGCCGACGTCGAAGGGGACCTGCGTCGTCGACGAGGCCGGGTGGTCGGCCGCCGCGGTGGCGGCCGCGGTCTCCTCGGCCGCACGGCCGGGCTGCGTCCCCGTCAGCATCGTCGTGATCACCAGGACCAGGATGCCGACGGTGACCTCGGCGAGCACCGAACGCCGCAGCCCCTGACGGTGTCCGGCGTCGATCGCCCCGGCCGCCCCGCCGTCGTGCCCGTCCTCGGTCCCGACGTCGTGCCGGTCCTTCGTCGCTTCCGCCTCCGGTCCCTGCTCCTCCCCGTGGGCGCCCGCCCCCTCCTCCGTCTCGCCGGGGCCGCCGGCCGGCACCGCCACCGGTACGCGTCCGGCCGGGACCGTGACCGTGGCGCGCGGTGCCGCGAGCCGTGCCGTCCAGCGCCGCGAGAAGGCCGCGCCGGCGAGCAGCAGCGCCACGGCGCCGACCTTGACCAGCAGGAGACGGCCGTACGACGTCGAGGTCAGCGCGTCCCAGGAGCCGAGGCCGCGCCAGGACTGGTAGACGCCCGTGGCGGCGAGGACGGCGACCGAGGCGAGGGCGAGCCGGGAGAAGCGGGTGACGACGGCGGGGGAGACCGGCTCGGCCGGACGGTGGAGCGCGGTCAGCAGGGCGGTCAGACCGCCGAGCCAGACCGCCATGGCGAGCAGGTGCAGCACGGAGGAGACCATCGCCACCGGGACCTGGATGCCGGCGGACGCGTGCTCGGCGGCGGCCCAGGTGACCGCGAGGCCGAGGGCGAGGAGCCCGCCGAGCACGAGGACGGCGCGGCTCGGTGTCCGTTCGCGCAGCGGCGCCCGCAGGGGCAGGAGGACGGCGGCGGCGAGCAGCGCGAGGCGCGCCACCAGCACGATGCCGGGGCGGCTCGTCAGGGTGTGACTGAGGATCGCGGGGTCGAGGGCGTCGCCGAGCCCGGTGCCACGCTCGTAGGGGCCGCGCAGCAGGAGCAGGGCGAGGGTCGAGCCGAGCAGCGTCCACCAGCCGGTCAGCAACAGCCGCCGCACGGAACCGCGGTGGCCGCACGCGAGGACGAAGGTCGCCGCGCCGATGAGCAGCGCGAGTCCGCTGTAGGCGGCGTAGCGGGCGATGTCGTAGAGGCCTGCGGAGGCGGGGTTGCTCGCGGCGGCGGAGGGCAGCGGCGCGGCGGTCGCGGAGGGTTTGCCGATGGAGAAGGTGAAGGCGCCCGAGACGGGGTGGCTGTCCGCCGAGACGACCCGCCAGGCCACGGTGAACGTACCGGTCCCGAGGCCCCGGGGCAGGGTGACGCTCGCGGTGTCGGACCGGCCGTCGGCATGGCTCGGCGCACCGGTGTGGACGCGCCGGTTCTCGGGGGTGAGGACGCGGAAGGAGTCGTCGAGCAGTCCGACGGACTCGCTGAACGTCAGCGTCACCCGGCGGGGCGCCGACTTCAGCACGCCGCCGTCCTGCGGGTCCGTGCCGGTCAGCGCGGCGTGCGCGGAGGCGCCGCTCACACCCGTGAAGAGGACCAGCATCAGGACGCCGCCCAGCAGGGTCAGTACCCGGGCTCCGCGCCGACGGTTTCGCCGCCCGCTTCCGTTCACACGCCGTCTCCGTATTCGCATGGGCAGAGTCTCGGTTACGTACGGACCCGGACGGCGTCCTGCTCACCCCGCGGGCGAACCCTCCTCGAAGGACTCGCGGGTCAGGAAGAGGAGACGGGCGGGCTTCTCGGGCAGGTGGACCTCGGGCAGGTCGATCTCGGGCAGCACGATGTCGCCGGCGGGGACGAAGCCCTGGCGGGTCAGCCGTTCGACGGCCTTGGTGTTGCGGACGTCGGGTTCCACGACGACGCGCCGCCGGTCGAGACCGGTCAGGGCGTACGCCGTGAACGCGCCCAGCAGCGCGGCCGACCAGCCCGGCAGGCGGCCGCTCCCGGGGGCCGGGGGGCCGATCAGCAGGTGGATGCCGATGTCGCCGGGCTCGACCTCGTAGCACTCGCTGACGCGGTCCGCCCCGGGCTCGTAGGTCTGGAAGAGCGCGGCCGGCACGCCGTCCTTGACCGCGAGGAAGGCGTGGTGGGTGTCGAGCGAGTCGAGGTGCAGGAAGGTCTCCAGGACCTGCTGCTTCGTGAACCCGGTCATCCCCCAGTACGCGGCGCGCTCCGCGCTCACCCAGGCGTGGACGACGTCGAGGTCGGCGTGCGGGTCCACGGGCAGCACCCGGACCGTGCCGAAGCCCTCGACCGGTTGCTCGTGCACGGCGGCGCGGCCACCGGCGTACGGCTCCGTGGTCGTGGCTGCGGTGTCCGTCGTGTCAGCGGCCGTCATCGCTCTCCTTGGTCAGCGTCTTCCAGTCGGTGGTCACCGGAGCGAGTTCTCCGGCGAGCCACAGGGCGAGTTGATCACGGTGGTGGCCGGCGCCGGGAACGCCGTCCGCGCCGAAGGGCACCACCCAGAGGCTGGCGTCGCGGTCGGCGAGGTCCCAGACGTAGCGGGCGGCGGGTCCGCGCGCGCTGAGGTCGGTGATCCCGGGCACCGACGACGTGCACAGGACGCAGTCGTTGTCGCCGGAGAGCGCCGGTTCGTCGTACGAGGTGTCGGTCAGCGCGCGCCAGGGGGCGAGCCGGTGGGTGTCGCCCCAGGTACGGATGGCGGCCCGGTCGGCCACCTCCTCGACGGCTTCGCGCACGACCGTGTCGCGGTCGATGCCGTACAACTCCCGTGCGGTCAGCAGGTTTTCGAGGGCGAGGCCGACGCGGGGGGTGAGCGCGAGCCAGGGCAGGAAGACGTCCGGGTAGGCGGGCGGGTCGGCGAGGACGGCGAGCGCCGGGTGCGCGGCGAGCCGCCGTACGACCGCGCTCCGCAGCTCCGCGTACGCCGCCGCCGCGGTGCTGCCGGCGTCCATGTGCCGGTCCCAGCGCAGGAGTCGGTCCCTCAGCTCGGCGGCCGGGCCGGACAGGTCGAGAGCGGTGAGCCGGTCCAACAGGGCTTCCGCGGAGGCGAGATGGGTGTCCATGTGGAGGGCCGGCATGTCCGCGGCCGTCCACCTGCCCCCCGTGTCGAGGAGGCGCCGGATGCGGGCGGCACGGTGCGGCGGGGCGAACTCGATGCCGAGCGGGGCCGCCGGGCCGCGCTGGTTCGCCATCACGGCGACACCCTCCTCGACGGAGCCGTACGGCATCGTGTGCCAGCCGGTCCACTCGTGCCCGGGCTCCCAGGCGGGCACGATCCGCACGCGGTTGTCCGTGGCGCGGAGCGGGACGCGGCCCGCGACGCGGTGCAGCAGCCCGCCCTCGGTGTCGGCGGCCTGCACGACGTTCACCGGCTCGACCCAGCTGTCGAAGGCCCGGTCCACGTCGGCGACCCGGCGGGCCCGCAACAGCGGCAGGAGGGTGCCGAAGCCGAGGTCGTGGGTGACGCGCGGCGGATAACGGAGGCTGACGCCCTCCCCGGCACCGGCGTCCCCGATCACCACGGGTCCGCGGGCCGTCTCGACCACCTCGACCTCGACCGACGCGCCCCCGGCAACCTCCACGCGCTCCACGTGCCGGGCGGCGGCCCGCCACACCCCATCCGGATCGAGGGCCTCGACGGCCCCGCCCCCCGCGCTCCGCAGACGCTCCCGGTAGAGGTCCTGGTAGTCGGCCATGGCGTTGGTGATGGCCCAGGCGACCGTGCCGGTGTGGGCGAAGTGCGCGATGCCCGGGACGCCGGGGACCGCGATGCCGACGACGTCGAACTCCGGGCAGGCCAGACGTATCTGCTGGTAGACGCCGGGATCCTCGATGTAGCGGTGCGGGTCACCGGCGATGACCGGCTGTCCGGTGGCGGTGCGCTCGCCGCTCACCAGCCAGCCGTTGCTGCCGGCCGTGCCCGGGCCGTCCATGGCGAACAGGCCGACGGCGTCCGCGCCCAGCCGCCGCACGACCTCCTCGCGCCACAGCTTCGCGGGGAACCCGGCGAAGAGGATGTGCGTGCCGAGCCAGACCCCGAGCGGGCTCCACGGTTCCCAGCGGCCCGGGGTGAGACCGGTCGCGGCGAACTCGGGCGCGCGCCGGGCGCCTTCCGTCAGCCCGGCGTTGACCCCGTCGACGTACGCGACGATCCACGCGGCGGTCTCGGGGTCCCGCTCCTCCAGGGCCGCGAAGCAGCGCCGCGCCGTGTCGTCGAGCCGGGCCTGCCGGGCGAACCGGTCCCAGCCCACCGCCTCAGCGCCGAGGAACGCGGCCGAGGTGCCCTGCGAGCGGTGCCGTTCGACCTCCAGCTGCCACGCCCGGTCCACGGCCGTGACCCGACCCTGGGCGTGCGCCAGTTCCTGCGCGCTCTCGGCACGCAGGTGCGGTACGCCCCAGGCGTCACGGTAGATCTCGGCGGTCACGATCCGTCCCCACTCTTCTCAGGTTAGGCTCCCCTAACTTGCGTGCTCCGCGATCGTACGTGCCTGGGTGAGGGCCCTGTGGACCCGGGCGGCGGCGACCGAGCGTCCCGTCCCCGCACGCGGGATCATCGGTCCATGGACGTCACTCTTCACCTCGCCCAGCAGCCCGAAGCCGACGAACTCCTCGGCCGCAGCCCCCTCGCCGCCCTGATCGGCATGCTGCTGGACCAGCAGGTACCGATGGAGTGGGCCTTCGCGGGGCCGTACACGATCGCCCAGCGGATGGGGTCGGACGATCTCGACGCGCACGAGATCGCGTCGTACGACCCGGAGAGGTTCGCCGAGCTGCTCTCCGCCAAGCCGGCCGTGCACCGGTATCCGGGTTCCATGGGCAAGCGGATCCACCAGCTGTGCCAGTACCTCGTCGAGCACTACGACGGGGACGCCTCCGCCGTCTGGAAGGACGCCGGCACCGGCGCGGAGCTGCTCCGCCGCCTCAAGGATCTCCCCGGTTTCGGTCCCCAGAAGGCCCAGATCTTCCTGGCGCTGCTCGGCAAGCAGCTCGGGGTGCGGCCCACGGGGTGGCGGGAGGCGGCGGGTCCCTACGGCGAGGCCAAGTCCTTCCGCTCCGTCGCCGACATCACCGGGCCGGAGTCGCTGACGAAGGTGCGGGCGCACAAGCAGGAGATGAAAGCCGCGGCGAAGGCCGCGAAGGCCTCCGGCAAGTAACCCGGGTTCCTGTGAACCGGGGTTCCCTCTCCCCCGGCGCGGGTGCCGGCCCGTACACAGACCTTTCTTCGCCCCCTCCGCCCCTACCCTTCCCGTACCTGGGGCTCCGCCCCGTACCCCGCTCCTCCAGGGCCGGAGAGGCTGGATCCTTCCCGTAGGCGAGGGGTCGTGCCGGTCCACCCGCCCCACCCACCGGGCGGAACCCGTTCGGGTCACCCGAGTGGCTCCCCACCCGGCCCGTTCACAGCATGAGCCCATGACCCAGGCATCCACCGATCCGGACGGCCCCCTCCTCGAAGGGCCGCTGCACCTGCTCTCGCGCAGCGCCTGGCAGGCCGTCCTCGCCGCCGGGGTCGCGGCCCTGGCGCTCGGCGTCATCGTCCTGATCTGGCCCGGCGCCTCGCTCCTCGTGGCAGGCGTCCTCTTCGGCCTCTACCTGGTCGTCGCCGCGTTCGGCACCCACGTGGCGACCTCGCTGCGCGTGATGGCCTTCATCAGCGGCGCCCTGTCGATCGTGCTCGGTCTCTTCTGCTTCCGGGGCGCGACGCAGTCGATCCTGCTGCTCGCCCTGTGGATCGGCATCGGCTGGCTGTTCCGCGGCATCACCCAGACCCTGGTGGCCGCGTCGGACCCGAGCGTGCCGGCCCGCGGCTGGCAGATCGTCCTCGGGATCATCAGCTTCCTCGCGGGCGTCGTGCTGATCGTGTCGCCGTTCGAGTCCGTCGCCGTCCTGACGGTGGTCGGCGGGATCTGGCTGATCGCGGTCGGCATCACCGAGACCGTCGTCGCGTTCCGCATCCGCTCCGGTGCCCGGGCGATCCCCCGCTCCCTCTGAGGAGTACGCCGACCGGGTGCATCTGGCCGCCGACCCCGTGAGCTCCCCGCCTCCGGTGGGGACATGACGCTCATGAGCCCCACCCCGCGCCACCCGCACCCGCTGCGCCGCCGCGGGCGAGCGCGGGGAGGGGCTCGCGGGGAGATCCGCGGAGCGGCTCACCCAGGAGCCCGGACCAAGGTCGTCCGGATCCTCGTCCTGCTCGTCGTCGCACTGCTCGCCACGGGCCCGCACCCGGAGGCGTTCACCGCCCCGATGGCGTCCGTCGCCGCCGTCTCAGGCGGCGCGGAAGGCACCACGGAGCACGACGCCCTCGACACGGCGCTCCGCCCGCCGCACCGCCAGGGACACCGCCCCCTCACGCCACCGCGCCCGGCCGCCACGCCCCACTCCGGACGACACTCCCGCCCCGCACGGGCAGCCGCGCCCACCGGCCCCGCTCCCGCCCCCTCGCCCACCCTGCACACGCTCCGCTGCGTGGTCCTGCGCTGCTGACAGACCCGGCCCCGCCGACCGGCCCCGGCCCCAGGCCCGAGCCCCCGGCCAGGTCTCTCACCAGCGAACCCCGGTGATCCCGCCTTCTGGCACACCGCCGTCCCGGCGTACCGGCATTCCAGGAACCAAGCAACAGGACAGGACCCCTCATGCCCACGGACCCGTACGCGGTCCTGCGCGCCCTGCTGCGCGCGGAAGCCGCCCGCGACAACGCCCCCGACCCGAACCCGCGCCCCGTGCCACGCTCCGTGCCGCGCTCCGACCCGGACGAACAGCGTCCGGGCTCGCCCCCGGACACCCCCCGCACCTGACGACAGGAGGCGGCCGCCCCGCCCGGGACGGCCGCCTCCGGCGCTGTCGCGCCCCATCACCCGCCGCGTGCTAGCGCCGCCTGCGCGCCGTCCCGAAGAGCGACCGGGTGATCTCCCGTCCGATCTGGGTGCCCACCGACCGCGCCAGCGACTTGAACATCCCGCTGCCGACGACCTGCTCCACGACGGAGGCGTCCTCCTTCGGAGCGCGGCTCCGGCCGCCGCCGGACCGCGCGGCCCGCGGAGCGTCCTGCTCGCCACGCCCGGCAGACCCGGACACCGCGGCACCCTCGGCCTGCGCCGCCGTGAGCTTCTCGTAGGCCGACTCCCGGTCCACCGCCTGCGCGTACCGCCCGTAGAGCGGCGAAGCCCGCACCGCCCGGTCGAGGTCGTCCCCTGCCACCGGCCCCATCAGGGACCGCGGCGCCCTGAGGCGGGTCGCGGCGACCGGCGTCGGGGCGCCCTTCTCGCTCAGCACGGTGACGACGGCCTCGCCGGTGCCGAGGCCGGTGAGCACCTCTTCGAGGTCGTACGGGGAGTTGGGGAACGTCTTCACGGTCGCCTTCAGCGCCTTCTGGTCGTCCGGCGTGAAGGCGCGCAGCGCGTGCTGGACGCGGTTGCCGAGCTGGGCGAGGACATCACCGGGTACGTCCTTCGGCGTCTGCGTCACGAAGAAGACGCCGACCCCTTTCGAGCGAATCAGCCGGACGGTCTGCGTGATGGAGTCGAGGAACGCCTTGGAGGCGTCGTTGAAGAGCAGATGGGCCTCGTCGAAGAAGAAGACGAGCTTCGGCTTGTCCGAGTCGCCGACCTCCGGAAGGTCGTGGAAGAGGTCGGCCAGCAGCCACATGAGGAAGGTCGAGAAGAGCTGCGGCTTGTCCTGCACGGCGGGCAGTTCGAGGACCGACACCACGCCCCGGCCGTCCTGCGCCGTCCGCGTCAGCTCGCTCGTGTCGAACTCCGGCTCTCCGAAGAAGGGGCTCATGCCCTGCGCCTCGAAGGCGGTGAGGGAGCGCAGGATGACGCCCGCCGTGGCGGTGGAGAGACCGCCGATCCCCTTCAGCTCCTGCTTGCCCTCGTCCGAGGTCAGGAAGGCGACGACCGCGCGCAGGTCCTTGAGGTCGACGAGCTCCAGGCCCTTCTGGTCGGCGTAGTGGAAGATCAGGCCGAGCGACTGCTCCTGGGTCTGGTTGAGCTGGAGCACCTTGGAGAACAGGACCGGTCCGAAGCTGGTGACCGTGGCACGCAGCGGGATGCCGTGGCCGAGGCCGCCGAGCGCGTAGAACTCGGCGGGGCAGCCGCCCGGAGTCCACTCCTGGTGGACCTCCCCGGCCCGTTCCCGGACCTTGTCCCCGGGCTCGCCCGGCGCCGAGATCCCGGAGACGTCGCCCTTGACGTCGGCGAGGAACACGGGGACGCCCTGTGCCGACAGTTGCTCGGCGATGAGCTGGAGCGTCTTGGTCTTGCCGGTGCCGGTGGCGCCCGCGACCAGCCCGTGCCGGTTGAGCATCGGCAGGGGGACGCGGATCTGCGCGTCGGGCAGGCAGGCCCCGTCCCACAGCAGCGCGCCGAGGTCGAGGGCGGGTCCGGCGAAGGCGTAGCCGGCGGCGATCTCCAGAGCCTCCTGCGGGAGCGCGGGGGCGCCGCCGGGCCCCTCGGGACCGGCCCCAGCGGCAGCCGACGGCACGGTCTCGCTCTCACTCATATCAGACCCCTGTTTCCGATTTGCCCAGCTTTGCGGCGGCTTTTCCAGCGTCGCACTCCGTCGCCGTGGCTGCGCCCGGAACGTCTTGACCGGTAGGCTTTCCGTGTGATCTTCAAGCGCATCGGAAACGGCCGGCCGTACCCCGACCACGGCCGGGAAAGCACCCGGCAGTGGGCGGACGTCGCGCCGCGCCCGGTCCGCCTCGATCAGCTCGTGACGACCAAGGGCCAGCTGGACCTGGAGACCCTCCTCGCCGAGGACTCCACCTTCTACGGCGACCTCTTCGCCCACGTCGTCAAGTGGCAGGGCGATCTGTACCTGGAGGACGGCCTGCACCGCGCCGTCCGCGCCGCGCTCCAACAGCGCCAGGTGCTGCACGCGCGCGTCCTTGAACTGGACTAATGGCCACGGCTTGACCCCAATGGGTTGAACTGAGCGCCGAGCAATGATCATTTAGTAGGCATCGCCGTCCGGGCCCACTACGCTGCGCCCATGAGCATGCTCACTCCCCCTGGCATGGGTGGCCAGTACCGGATCACGGGGGACAAGTACCCGCGGATGCGCCGACCTCGGGGGCGCCGCCGGCTCGCGTTCCTGGTCGTCGCCTCCGTCGCCGCACTCGGGCTGATCGGGTGGGGAACCCTGCAGCTCATCGACGTCTTCACCGGTGGCGGCAGGGCCAGCGCCGCGGGCACGAAGGCGGACTGCGGGTCCAAGGCCTCCCCGGCGGCGAAGGCCTCCGCGGCGGCCGCGGTCGCGGGCACCCTTCCGAAGCCGGGCCAGATCACCGTGAACGTTTTCAACGCGACGCCCCGCAGCGGGCTCGCCAAGCAGACCGCGGACGAGCTGAAGAAACGCGGCTTCAAGATCGGCGACGTGGGCAACGCGACCGCCGCCTACGACAAGAAGGTCGACGGCGCGGGGCTGCTGCTCGGCGCCAAGAACGCCGACCGGGCCGCGCTCCCCGTCCTCAACACCCAGCTCTCCGGCGCCCAGCTGAAGACCGACGGCCGGACGCAGGCGACCACCGTCGACCTCATCATCGGCAACGGCTTCAAGACCCTCACGACAAAAGAGGACGCCGACAAGGCGCTGACCGTCCTGGCCCAGCCCGTGCCGACGCCCTCCACCAAGAAGAGCTGCTGACCCCTCGGAACGGAAACCCTGGGCTCTGCCGAACACCCGTTCCGCAGAGCCCGCTTCCGAGGCGGCGTCCGTTCCGTGGTTACTCGGCGGCGCCGTACATCCGGTCCCCCGCGTCGCCGAGGCCCGGCACGATGTAGCCGTGCTCGTTCAGGCGCTCGTCGACCGAGGCCGTGACGACGGTGACCGGCGTGCCCGCCAGGTCCCGCTCCATCACCGCGACGCCCTCCGGCGCGGCCAGCAGGACGACAGCGGTGACGTCGTCGGCGCCACGCTTGATCAGCTCCTGGATCGCCGCGACGAGGGTGCCGCCGGTGGCCAGCATCGGGTCGAGGACGTACACCTGGCGGCCCGAGAGGTCGTCCGGCATGCGGGTGGCGTACGTGGAGGCCTGAAGCGTCTCCTCGTCGCGCACCATGCCCAGGAAGCCCACCTCCGCTGTCGGCAGCAGCCGGACCATGCCGTCGAGCATGCCGAGGCCCGCGCGCAGGATCGGCACGACGAGGGGGCGGGGGTAGGAGAGCTTGACGCCCGTGGTCGGGGAGACCGGGGTCACGACGTCGACCTGCTCCGTCCGCACGTCACGGGTGGCCTCGTAGGCGAGCAGGGTGACCAGCTCGTCGGCGAGCCGCCGGAAGGTCGCGGAGTCGGTGCGCCGGTCGCGCAGGGTGGTGAGCTTATGGGCGACCAGAGGGTGGTCGACGACGTGGAGACGCATGTCCACAACAGTAGCCGGGCCCCGGACGCCCGCCACTGCCCCGTCCGGCACGCCCCGGCCCGCCGCGTCACCTGTCCGCTGGCATCAAACCGACCATCGGAGGGAAGGTGGGAGGGACGGACCTGGGGTGGTGTGCCAATGCGGAACCCGGAAGAGGAGACCTCCGAGCGGCAGGAGAGCGACGCCGAGCGCAGGAGGCGACGGGCCCAGTTCCTGCGCGACCTGGCCGAGGCGCGCGAGCTGCGCGACCGGGTCCAGCCCCGCCGGGCCAAGACGGCCCGCCTGCGCCACGCCATGCGTATGCGCACGTTCCGCTGGTAGACAGCCCGCACGGCGGACCGGACCCGCGCGCCCGTCCCCCCGAGGGGCACGACACCGTGCGGCGCCGGGGGCGACACGCCCGCACCGGGCCGGCACCGCGACCGTGAGGCATCGCCAACTCGCCCAGGGCGAAGCCCGAATCACGCCGCACGTCAGCGCCCGCGACGCGCCCGCCGCGCGGGCGGCATCGCACCCGGCGCGCCGTCGGCGGCACGCCGTCGTGTCGGGCCGGGAGGCGCCTGCGCGGCGGGGGCATCCGCGTACGATCCGCTGTCAGCGATCAAAAGAGGCAGACACAGCAGGCCGAAGACGTCCCCTGAGCGCTCTGTTTCTGCCACGATTCCGAGTGGGCGGGGCTCAGCGCAACACTCCCCGCCCACAGCCTCCGCCGGGGGGAACCCCAACCGGCACACCTATGACCAGTGGGAGAGTCACGGTGTACTTCGCCGCACTGCTCGCGCGCACCGAAGACGGGTGGGAAGCGAGCGACACAGAGCTCGACGATGTGGAAACCCTGTCGGATCTGACCGACCTGGCCCGTGAAGTCTCGGACGAGGACACGGTGCTTCTGCTCATCGAGCAGGAGGACGCGTGGTTCGGTGTCGTCCGCGTGGACGGCGAGGAGGACCCTCGCATCTACGTGTCGGACGCCGCCGCGGCCGCCCGCAGTTCGTACGGCGAGATCCTGCTCACGGACGAAGTGCTGGGACGGGAACCGGGCGGCGACGCCCTCGACCTGGACGCCCTCGACCTGGACGGCACGGAGGACGGTGAGCCCGCGGACTCCGAGGACGACGAGGAGGAAGAAGAAGAGGGGAGTGTGTCCGGCGACGCCGTGTCGCACAGCCCCGTCGGGGACCGCTACATCCTCGCGGACCTCGGAGTGAGCGAGAGGGAACTGCTGGCCCTGGACGAAGGCGAGGCGCTCAGCACGATCGCCGAGTCGCTGGGGGCGGCCGAGGTCCTGGAGACCGTCCGCTAGGCCCGGGACGGCGGGCAGACCGCCTGTACCGGCGAGCCGGGCCCCCGCTCCCCGGACCGAACGACGCAGCACGACATCAGCAATGACAGACGCCGCCGGGCCGGCCCGCACGAGGCGGCCGGCTCCGCAGTCGTGTCCGCACGCGGCGGGACGACGACGGACCGCCGGTGGACCGGCCCGGCATCACGCGGGATCCACGACCCGGCCCCGGAGCGGGCCGGGTCACTGACGTGTGCCCCCTCTCCCGGCGCCGCGTGTCCCCGGGCCGCCCCGGCCTCGCAGCACCCACGGTGCCCTCGGGCAGGTCTCAGCCCCTGGGCCCGGCGGGGTTCCGCTAGGTTCCCGGGGTGAGCACCCCCCATCAGGCACCCCGGCCCGATCCCGTACGCGACCCCTGGCGGGACCCGATGCGGCTCGCTCTGGACGAGGCACGGCTGGCCGTCCGGGGCGGTGACGTTCCCGTCGGCGCCGTCGTGCTGGCGCCGGACGGGACGACCGTGCTGGCGGCCGGCCACAACGAACGCGAGGCCACCGGCGACCCGACGGCGCACGCCGAGGTCCTCGCGCTGCGCAGGGCCGCCGCACGGCTCGGCGAGTGGCGGCTGACGGGTTGCACGCTCGTGGTCACCCTGGAGCCCTGCACGATGTGCGCGGGCGCGCTCGTGCAGTCCCGGGTCGAGCGGGTGGTCTACGGCGCCCGTGACGAGAAGGCGGGCGCGACCGGGTCCGTCTGGGACGTGGTCCGGGACCGGCGGCTGAACCACCGGCCCGAGGTCGTCGAGGGCGTCCTCGACGAGGAGTCCGCCGCGCTGCTCACCGACTTCTTCCGCGACCGCTGACCCTGCCGGGGGGGCTCGTAGGCCGTGTCCCGCGCGGAAGTTCCGGGGTCCCTCAAAGGATTTCGGACCATGGCCCACCTTGGGGTAGGGTCTTCCTCGGTAGCGTGTCCGAGCGGCCGAAGGAGCTCGCCTCGAAAGCGAGTGTGGCGTAACCCGTCACCGAGGGTTCAAATCCCTCCGCTACCGCTTGAGAAGGGCCCCGTCGAAAGACGGGGCCCTTCGTGCGTTCCGGGACAGGCGGGTCCGTGCGGGGCTCCGGGCACGGAAAAGCCCCGGCGTCCGCTCAGTCGCCGGGGCTTACCTTCCGCACCCACAAGGGGCCGGGGGAGGCGGCATCGGGGGGACAGCCGCCTCCCCCGTTTCAAGGACCCTCAGGTCCACGCCGCCGTCTCGGGGGAAGCTGCGGCGCGGACCCCGCAGTGAGGCCCCTCCGGGCCCCGCGGACTTCCTGCCTGTCCCGCCGGGGCTCTCCTCCATCCTGACCTGCGGCAGCGCGCCCCGGGCCCGGCAAAAGACCTCGACCAGTGGGCCGTTGGTCCCTAAAGAGCGTGTGAAGGTTAAACTCACCGCCGTCACAGGGGGCCCACCGGGCGCAGCAGGCACAGGGGAGGCCGCCATGGCGGTGAATTCGAAGAAGATCGCGATCTACGTCATCGTGGTCTTCGCGCTCTACGTGATCATCACGGATCCGGCCAAGGCCGCCGACTACGTCCAGATAGGCTTCGAGGGCATATCGAGCGCCGCCCAGGCGGTGGGCGACTTCATGACCTGGGTCGCCGACGGAGCCCAGAACTGACGCCCGGCGCCGACACCTCCAAGGAGTTCCCGTGATCCGCCATCTGGTCCTCTTCAAGCTCAACGACGGCGTCGAGCGGGACGAGCCCCGTGTCGTCGAGGGCGTCGCCGCCTTCCGCGCGCTCGGTGACCAGATCCCCGAGCTGCGGTTCTGGGAGTGCGACTGGAACATCACCGACCGGCCCATCGCGTACGACTTCGCGATCAACTCCGCCGTCGAGGACACCGACGCGCTCACGCGCTACCTGGAACACCCGGCCCACCAGGCGGGCGTCGCCCTCTGGCGCGAGTTCGCCACCTGGGTGATCGCCGACTATCCGTTCTGATCGGTACGCCGGCTCCGCCCGTTTCTCCGTTCGTTCGACCGGAGCGATCCGATCGCCGCGACCGGCCGCGGCGACCTCATTTCCCGCCCCTGACCGCAACCGGTCAGGGGTTTTTGGTGTCTTACGCCCCAACTCACCCCCAACACGGCAATATGCGGTGCTTGCACACAGTGCACATGTCTTGTGATGCTATGACCGCTTTTGACGGATGAGTTGACGGATACGTTGACGGACGTTGACGAATGACGAGGTGGCGTTGACCGTGTCGGCCAGTACTGCGCCGCCCCAGGAGGAAGCCCCGGCCCAGGCCCAGGCACCGGCCCCCACGCTTGCCCCGGCCCAGGTCCCGCCCTCGCCCCCGGCGCAGAGCACCGCACCGGACGCCACAGGAGGCACCGCGACGAGCACCGCACCCGTGGCGCCCGTCGTCGAGACGGCCCCGGAGGTCGCGCCCGAGCGACGCCGCGGCGCCGACACCCGAGCCCTGACCCAGGTGCTCTTCGGCCAGCTCAAGGTGCTGGAGCCGGGCACCTCCGAGCACAACCGGGTCCGCGGGGCGCTCATCGAGGCCAACCTCCCCCTCGTCCGGTACGCGGCGGCCCGCTTCCGATCCCGCAACGAGCCGATGGAGGACGTGGTCCAGGTCGGCACCATCGGCCTGATCAACGCGATCGACCGCTTCGACCCGGACCGGGGCGTGCAGTTCCCGACCTTCGCGATGCCGACGGTCGTCGGCGAGATCAAGCGGTACTTCCGCGACAACGTCCGCACCGTCCACGTACCGCGGCGGCTGCACGAGCTGTGGGTGCAGGTGAACTCCGCGACGGAGGACCTGACGACCGCCTTCGGGCGGTCGCCCACCACCTCGGAGATCGCCGAGCGGCTGCGCATCACCGAGGAGGAGGTGCTCTCCTGCATCGAGGCCGGCCGTTCGTACCACGCGACCTCCCTCGAGGCGGCCCAGGAGGGCGACGGGCTGCCGGGGCTGCTCGACCGGCTCGGCTACGAGGACCCCGCGCTCGACGGGGTCGAACACCGCGACCTCGTACGGCATCTGCTCGTACAGTTGCCCGAACGCGAGCAGAGGATCCTGCTCCTGCGCTACTACAGCAACCTCACGCAGTCTCAGATCAGCGCGGAGCTGGGAGTGTCCCAGATGCATGTGTCAAGGCTGCTCGCCCGTAGCTTCGCGCGTCTTCGATCCGCAAACAGGATCGAGGCGTAACCGACAAGAGCGAATCGCTCAAGGTCACTTTTTCCGGCGGTTGAGCGCTGAAAAACCGTCAGACCCCCTTTTTCCAGGGCCTATTCACCCTCTCCATGTCGACATGTCACTACAGCGTGTTGCCGACATGTGACATTCTTCCGGAAGCGCGTTTGCCGCGGCCCCGCCTCCGGTATTCAGGTGGAGGCTGCGTTCCTCCGACGGGAGCGATTGCCGCGACCGTCCGCGACCCAAAGGGGGTGGCATGTCCGCAGATCAGGGCAGCTCGAAGGTGCTCACGCTCACGAAGAGCGACGCAGTGCCCGAGGCGCACGCCGCGCTTCCCGATGTCCCTGCCACCGAGGCCCCGGAACCCGTTCTGGTCCCCGAGTCCTCGGGCGCCATCGACACCCGGACCCTGTCCCGCTCCCTCTTCCTGCGGCTCGCCGCACTCGGCGAGAACAGCCCGGAGCGTGCCTACGTCCGGGACACCCTCATCGAGCTCAACCTCCCGCTCGTCCGGTACGCGGCGGCCCGCTTCCGCTCCCGGAACGAGCCGATGGAGGACATCGTCCAGGTCGGCACGATCGGCCTGATCAAGGCGATCGACCGCTTCGACTGCGAACGCGGCGTGGAGTTCCCGACGTTCGCGATGCCGACGGTCGTCGGCGAGATCAAGCGCTTCTTCCGCGACACCTCGTGGTCGGTGCGCGTCCCGCGCCGCCTGCAGGAGTTGCGGCTCGCCCTCACCAAGGCCAGTGACGAGCTCTCCCAGAAGCTCGACCGCTCGCCGACGGTCGCCGAACTCGCCACCGTGCTCGGGGTGTCCGAGGAGGACGTGGTCGACGGTCTCGCCGTCGGCAACGCGTACACCGCCTCCTCGCTCGACTCGCCCGCGCCCGAGGACGACGGCGGCGAGGGCTCCCTCGCGGACCGCCTCGGCTACGAGGACACCGCGCTGGAGGGCGTGGAGTACCGCGAGTCGCTCAAGCCGCTGCTCGCCAAACTGCCGCCCCGCGAGCGCCGGATCATCATGCTGCGCTTCTTCGCCAACATGACCCAGTCGCAGATCGGCGAGGAGGTCGGCATCTCGCAGATGCACGTCTCCCGCCTCCTCACCCGCACGCTGTCCCAGCTGCGCGAGGGCCTCATCTCCGACTGAACACCCCACATGGGGTTCATAATTGACGGACCGTCAGTCACACTGGCGCGATGCGTCACGAGTCGATACCCGGACGCCGGGGTGCCCTGTGGGGTGCCTCGGCGGCCGTGCTGTGTCTGGGCGGAGTCCTGGCCGCGTGCGGGAGCGGCGGAGCCGGCGGCGGCTATGTCGCGGTCGGCCCCGGGGGCGGTTCACCGGGGGCCTCGGGAGCCGCGGTGGCCCCGTCGGAGGACGTGTCCCTGGTTCCGCTGGACGGCTCCGGGAGACGCGGCCCCGGATCGGGGGGCGCCAAGTCCGGTGACGGGCGGGCCGGTTCGGACGGTGGCGGATCGACGTCGTCCGGCGGCGGCCCGGGTTCGGCCGCGGGTGAGGGCACCGCGGGTCGGGGAGACGCGACGAAAGCGGGCGGCGCCAAGGCCACAAGCGGTGGCAGCGGCTCCGGCAGCACGGGGACCGGCGGCACCGGCACCGGCTCGTCCTCCGGGTCCGACTCGGGCCGCACAGGAGGGAGTCCGGGAGGAAGTCCGGGCGGTGGCACCGGACACTCCTCCGCGCCGGCCACCCCCGAACCGTCGGCGAGCCTCCGGCCCGCCGCGCTCGGCGTGACGGGTACCGCGCGGGCGGCCACCGATCACCGCTGGTGCGAGAAGGTCACCGTCTCACTCCGCAACACCGGTGGTACGGCGGTGCGTTCGGGCACGGTGACGTTCGGGACGCACATCATCGGGTCGCTCGGGATCGACTGGGCGACGATCACGTCGACCGAGACCCTTCCCGCGCCGATCGCAGCCGGCGCGAGGAAGGACGGCACCTGGACGGTGTGCGTCGACGCGTGGCGGGTGCCGTTGGGCATGCACATCGAGACGCGGGACGTGTCGGTCCAGTGGAAGTGAGGACCTGAGAGCGGTGCGCGTGGTGGCCGGGGAACCCGGCCGGCCCGCCTACTTGAACGCGAGCCAGGCCACCGCGGCGACGACCACGACGGCGACGATGACGCCGACGATCAGACCCACACGGGGACCGGCGGGAGCCGCCGCCTGCTGCTGCTGCCGGCCCTGGGGGGACTCGTCGACGAACGCACGGAACATCTGGGTGCTGCCCGCGGGGTCGTAGTTGCCCTCGGGGCCCTGGGTGTTTGCCATAGGCCAGGACACTAGCGAATCCGCGGGGTCTGCCCAAGTGCAGGGTTCCGCTTTCCCCCCGGCCCAGGGGCGGTTCGACCGGAACACCCGTTCCGCGGGGTTCTCGCACACCGCCGAACGCGCGTCCGACGGGCACCCCAGGCCCCGTCACAGCGAACCCATAGCCTGACAACCGCCCTCACCTGCGGGTTTACATTCGCCAATGCTTGCCTTTGCCAAGTTTTTAGCCCTGAAGCCCCGAACTCGTTTGCCTGCGGCAACCAACTGCTTTTATGGTTGCCCTAAGCAACGAATAGGGGAGGTGTGATGGCCGAGCAGGCGCAGTACGAGGAATTGGCTCGTCAGCTCAGCGCCATCGGTGCCGTGAAGAGGGACATGGGACGGATCCTGCCGCCCGACTGTCCCGGGGGCTCCGCCGCCGTGCTCACGCTGCTCGGCCGGTACGGCGAGATGCGGATGAGCAGGCTCGCGGAGCTTCTCTCCGTGGACATGTCGGTGACCAGCCGCCATGTCGCGCATGTCGCCGACCGGGGCTGGATCGAACGGTTCCCGGACCCCGCCGACAAGCGCTCACGCATCCTGCGCCTCACCGGCTCCGGCCAGGAGCAGCTCGACGAGCTCTCCCTGCGCAGCTCCCGGCTGCTGGCCGACCGGCTCAGCCACTGGTCCGACGACGAGGTCGGGCTGCTCATCGAGCTGATGAGCAGGCTGCGCGAGAGCTTCGGCGACTGCCGCTCCACGCAGCGGACCCCGGCGCACCCTCCCCCGTACGCGACAGACGTATCAGAACTGACCACCCGTACACCCGCTTAGTACGTAAGAAAAGGAAGCCCATGGCAACGACCACACCAGCCGGTGTGCGGGGCTCTCACGCCAAGCACGGAGGCGCCGCCGACGGCGCTCCGATGACGCACCGGCAGATCATGGAGGCGCTCTCCGGGCTGCTGCTCGGTATGTTCGTCGCGATCCTGTCGTCGACGATCGTCTCCAACGCGCTCCCCCGCATCATCGGTGACCTGGGCGGCGGCCAGTCCGCCTACACCTGGGTCGTCACGGCCGCGCTGCTCTCGATGACCGCGACCACGCCCCTGTGGGGCAAGCTGTCCGACCTGTACAGCAAGAAGGCGCTCGTCCAGATAGCGCTCGTCATCTACGTGCTGGGATCGGCCGCCGCCGGTCTCTCCCAGAACGCCGGCACGCTGATCGCCTGCCGTGTCGTGCAGGGCGTCGGCGTCGGCGGTCTGTCCGCCCTCGCGCAGATCGTGATGGCCGCGATGATCTCCCCGCGTGAGCGCGGGCGCTACTCCGGCTACCTGGGCGCGACGTTCGCCGTCGCGACGGTCGGCGGTCCGCTGCTCGGCGGTGTCATCACCGACACCAGCTGGCTCGGCTGGCGCTGGTGCTTCTACGTCGGTGTGCCGTTCGCGATCATCGCGCTCATCGTGCTGCAGAAGACCCTGCACCTGCCGGTCGTGAAGCGGGACGTCAAGGTCGACTGGGGCGGCGCGTTCTTCATCTCCGCCGCTGTCTCCCTGCTCCTCCTGTGGGTCACCTTCGCCGGTGACAAGTACGACTGGGTCTCGTGGCAGACCTACACGATGGTCGCGGGCGCGATCATCCTCGGTCTGCTGTTCGTCCTCGTCGAGTCCAAGGCCAGCGAGCCGATCATCCCGCTGCGGCTGTTCCGCAACCGGACCATCACGCTGTCGTCCCTCGCCTCGCTGTTCGTCGGCGTCGCGATGTTCACCGGCACCGTCTTCTTCAGCCAGTACTTCCAGCTGGCGCGGGACAAGTCCCCGACGATGTCGGGTGTCATGACGATCCCGATGATCGCCGGTCTGTTCATCTCCTCCACGGTCTCCGGCCAGGTCATCACCAAGACCGGACGGTGGAAGTACTGGCTCGTCAGCGGCGGCTTCCTGGTCACCGCGGGCCTCGGCCTGCTCGGCACGATCCGCTACGACACGACGTACTGGCACATCGCGATCTTCATGGCGCTGCTGGGCCTCGGCATCGGCATGATGATGCAGAACCTGGTGCTGTCCACGCAGAACCAGGTGGCGCCGTCCGACCTGGGCTCCGCCAGCTCCACGGTCACCTTCTTCCGTTCCCTCGGTGGTGCGATCGGTGTCTCCGCGCTCGGCGCGGTCATGGCCACCCGGATCACCGACTACGTGAAGGACGGGCTGACCGACCTCGGCCCCAAGTACGCCTCCCTCGGCTCCGGTTCGGACTCCAGCTCCACCATCCCGGACATGGACAAGCTGCCCGCGCCGCTGCGCACGGTGATGGAGAGCGCGTACGGCCACGGCATCGCGGACGTCTTCCTGATCGCCGCCGGCATGGCGCTGGTCGCCTTCCTGATCGTGCTGTTCATCAAGGAGGTCCCGCTGCGGACGTCCGGCGCGATGGCCCAGGCCGCCGCCGAGCAGTCCGGCGCCCCGGCCACCGAGACGGCCGTCGCCGAGTCCGTCGAGGTCCCGGCCGACGCCGAGCGGATCCCCGCCCAGGCCGTCGCGGCCACCGAGGCGGGCCCCGAGGGCACGCAGCGCCTCGCCGCCGTCGCCACCGCGACGCGCGAGAGCGTCCCGCAGCCCGTGTCCGGCGGCATCCCGGTGCGCGGCCAGGTCCGCGGCAACGAGAGCGCGCCCGTACCGCAGGCCGCGGTCACGCTGATCTCCCTCGCGGGACGTCAGCTCGGCCGCTCGGTCGCCCAGACCGACGGCTCCTACGCGGTGGACGCGCCCGGCGTCGGCTCCTACGTCCTGATCGCCTCCGCCGACGGCTTCCAGCCGCAGGCCTCGACGATCGTCGTGAACGACGAGCCGCTCACGTACGACATCCTGCTGAGCGGCACGAGCGGGCTGAGCGGTGTCGTCCGGGCGGCCGACGGCGGTACCCCCGTCAAGGACGCGATGGTCATCGTGACCGACGTCCGCGGTGACGTGCTGGCCACCGGAACCACCGGTGAGCAGGGCGAGTTCGCCTTCGCCGAACTGGTCCCCGGAGTCGTCACGGTCGCCGTGAACGCGGCGGGCCACCGGCCGCGCGCCCTGCCCGTCGAGGTGGGCGGCGCCGGGGTCACCCGGATCGAGGTCGACCTCGACTCGGGCTCCCAGGTCCAGGGTGTCGTCAAGGCACCGCACGGCCCCCTGTCGGACGCCCGCGTGACGCTGGTCGACGCGGCCGGCAACGTGGTCGGCACCGCCAGGACCGGTGCGGACGGCGCCTACGCCTTCACCGACCTGGACGGCGGCGAGTACACCGTCATCGCGACCGGCTACCCGCCGGTGGCGACGGCGCTGACCGTCGGCGGCCGTGGCGTGGACGACCACGACATCGAACTCGCCCACCCCGGCGAGTAGTTCGAAGCCCCGGCCCGTGGGGAGCGCGCACTCTGAGCGGAGGTGCGCCCCCCACGGGCCGGTTTTCATTGCCGCATCGCAAGGAGTTACTGCACATGGGACTGACCGCGAAGATCCGTACGCGGGACGGATGGGCCGTGTCGCACGCGGTCGTCACGGTGACCGACATGACCGGCACGCAGGTGCTGCGGGCCGAGGCGGACACCGACGGGGCCGTCCGCGACACCACGAGCCTCGCACCCGGCGCCTACACCGTGATCGTGACCGCGGTCGGGTACGCGCCCGCAGCGTCCAGCGCGATCGTCACGGCCGCCGGCCGGGCCGAGGTCGGCCAGGTGACGCTGGCCCGCCAGGGCGGCACCGAACTGCCCCCGCCCGGCCCGTGGACCATCGACCCGGCGCACTCCTCCATCGGCGCCGTCGCCCAGCACCTGGGCATCTCCAGCGTGCACGGCCGCTTCACGGACTTCGCCGGCCGCATCGAGATCGCCCCCGACGACGTGAGCAGGTCCCGCGTCGAGGCGACGATCTCCGCCGCCTCCATCGACACCGGCAACGGCATGCGCGACGGCCACCTGAAGTCGCCCGACTTCCTGGACGTCGAGAAGTACCCGCACATCAGCTACCGGTCGACGGACGTGACGCCCGCGGGATCCGACCGCTGGACCGTGCACGGCGAACTCACCATGCACGGCGTCGTACGCCCCGTCGACCTCGCCCTCGCCTACCTCGGCACCGGCGCCGACCCCTGGGGCGGCACCCGCGCCGCGTTCCGCGCGACCGTGGAACTGCGTCGCGAGGACTTCGCCATGAACTACAACCAGGTCGTCCAGGCGGGCATCTCCGCCATCGGTACGACGCTGAAGGTGGAGTTGGACATCCAGGCGGTGCAGGGCGAGTCGCTGCCGGCCGTCTGAGCCCGGCTCACTCGCCCTCGCTGGCGTCGACGATCCGTCGGGCCAGGTCACGGAGCTTGACGTTCTCCCGCTGGGAGGTGCGCACGAGGCTGTCGAACGCCTCGGACGCGTCGATGTCGAGCCGCTCCATCAGGATGCCCGTGGCCTGCCCGATCAGATCCCGGGTGCGCATCGCCTCGGTGAGCTGCTCGCGCATCGTCGCCGTCTCCAGCGCGATGCTGACGTGCGCGGTGAACAGCCGGCCGACCCGGGTGGCCTGGTCGTCGAAGACGCGCGGCTTGCCCGCGTACGCCGTCAGGACGGTCAGCCGGCGCCGGTCGGCCCTGAGTCTGAGCGACAGCACCGATCTCAGCCCGAGGCTCGACAGCGCGAGGTCCCCGTCCCCCTCCACGGAGGCACTGTCCTCGATCCGGGCCACCGGAGCCGTCCACAGCCGGTTCCAGTACGGCTGGTGCTCACGGCCCGCGTTCAGCGTGTCGGCCGAGCGGACGACCTCGTCCGTCCAGGCGAGCGTCTCCCGGTGGGCCTTGCGCTCGATGACGGAGATCCCGGCGTGCTCGGCGCCCGGCAGGACGTGCACGGCCAGGCGTACGGCGGTCTTCAGGGTGCTGTGGGTGCTCACGGTGTCGTGCAATTGCTGAGCGGCGACCGTCAGGGCATCAGCCAGCTCGAAACCCGTAGCAAAACGGGGCAATTCAGAAAACTCGGACGCAGCCACCACGAACCTCTTCGGCATGCACGGCCAAACGGCCATGCGCAGGAGAGCTCCGCAGCACATTCCCGACTGCGAGCACAGGACGAACAGCACTTTAGCTGCTCGGATGGGGTCCGGTGGCGTGCACGGGTACAGCCCGGGGGCGACAGGGGCGCACGCGGCCTACGCTGATCGCATGGCACCCAACATCGCGACGAACACCTCCGTCTCCCTCGACGAGTTGCTGGACTTCGTACGCCCCCGACACCGGGCCATCCTGCTGACCCGCCGCGCCGACGGCGGCCCGCAGGGCTCCCCGCTGACCTGCGGTGTCGACGACTCGGGCCGCATCGTCGTGTCGACGTACCCCGGGCGGGCCAAGACGCGCAACGCGCAGCGGGACGAGCGGGTCGGCCTGATCGTCCTCAGCGACGAGTGGAACGGACCCTGGGTCCAGGTCGACGGCACCGCCGAGGTCCTCGACTCCCCCGACTCCGTCGAGCCGCTCGTCGAGTACTACCGGAACATCGCCGGGGAGCATCCCGACTGGGACGAGTACCGGGCGGCGATGCGCAAGCAGGGCAAGTCGATCATCCGGGTCACCCCGACCCGCTGGGGCCCGGTGTCCACCGGCGGCTTCCCGGCCCACCTGGCCCCGCAGGAGTAGCCGACGCCACAGGTTTTCTCGCCCCCTCCGCCCCTACCCTTCCCGTACCTGGGGCTCCGCCCCGGACCCCGCTCCTCAAACGCCGGAGGGGCTGGATTTCTCCCGTACGGGAGGGGCCGTCGGTGGGTGACGTCTGATCCAGCACGCCCGGCGCGCAGCCGGACCTCAGCCCCGGGCCACCATCGCCTCGATCCCCGCGACCAACAGCTCCAGTGCGAACCCGAAGTCCCGGTCGCGCATCTCGGAGACGGTGTCGCCGCCCCGTGCCTCCATCAGATCCGCCGCACTGGCGAAGTCCGCCGCCAGCTGCGGCTGTTCGCTGATCGTGCTCATGGCCTCGCGGAAGTACTCGTCCTGCGACACCCCCGCCGTGGCGCACCGCTGCACGAAGTGGCCCTCGATCGTCCCGAACCCGTACACGAACTGGAAGACGGCCGACATCGCCCCGGTCTGACCGCGGGGCGGCAACCCGGTGTTCCGGATCACCCGCTGCACGCACATGGAGAACGCCATGGAGTGCGGCCCGATGTTCAGGAAGCTCCCGACGAGCGGCGACACCCACGGGTGGCGCACCAGCAGCGCCCGGTTCCCGACGGCCAGCGCCCGCAGCTGATCCCGCCAGTGCTCCGCCGACTCGACGTCCGGCAGCTCCAGTTCACCGAAGACCGCGTCGAGGGCGAGCTCCAGGAGGTCGTCCTTGGTGTCGACGTACCAGTACACGGACATGGCCGTGACGTTCAGCTCGGCCGCGAGACGCCGCATGGAGAACTTCGCGAGCCCCTCCGCGTCCAGCAACCGCACGGTGGCCTCGGTGATCCGCTCCCGGTCGAGCCCCGACGGTTGCCCGCCACCCCGCGCGGCCCCGCCCCGGGGCGCCTTGCCCTCCAGCCAGACACTGGTCCGCGGTGGACGCTCGGCCCTGTCGGCTGCCCTCACCATGGCGCACCTTCCTCGGAACTCGAACCACGGGACGGGCCGAGAACTCCCCGGTCCGCCACCCTGACGATGCTAAGCGGGCGCTCGACGGCGCTCGACGGGCACCACCGCGCCGTCTCTGTCCGATGTGTCCTCCGGGCCGCCGCCGAAACGCCCTCGCGCGGACTCGTACGCCCTCACACGGCGACCACCGCCGCGGAGTCCGCCCTCTCCGCCCTCCGCAGCAACGCGGCCGCCAGGAGTCCTCCGAGCAGGACGGCGACGGCGCCCACCAGCTGGCTGGCCTCCAGGCCGGAGGAGAACGCGTCGGTGATCCGCCCGCGTTCCTCGGCCGACCCGGCGGAGGCGAGCGCGGCGGGCAGCGAGGCGGCGGCCACCGGAATCAGCGCCGCGAAGCGCGAGTTGAGCACCGCGCCGAGCACGGCCACGCCCAGCCCGTTGCCGAACTCGGCGAGGGTGCCGTTGATACCGGCGCCGACGCCCGCCTTCTCGCGCGGGATGGCGCTCATGATGGCGTGCGCCATCGCGGGGTTGGCCACCGCGCAGCCCGCCCCGATGAGCAGCAGTCCGGCGAGCGTTCCGGCGTATCCGTGGCCGGTGAGCGTGGCGATCGACACCAGGCCCGCGGACATCAGCGTCATGCCGATCACTATGGAGAGCGGTGTGCCGAGCCGCTCGGTCCAGCGGGCCGACAGACCGGAGAAGTTCAGCGCGACGACGACGAGCGCGAGCGGCGCGGTCCGCAGGCCCGCCTCCAACGGCCCGTATCCGAGCACTAACTGGAGGTGCTGCGTCAGCAGGAACAGTGCCCCGCCCATCCCGAACGTGATGAGGACGGCGCCGGCGACGGCTCCGGTGAACCGCTGGTTCCGGAAGAACTGCAGGTCGAGCATGGGGTACGGGATCCGGCTCTCCCAGGCGGCGAAGGCGCCGAGGACGAGCACGGCGAGCGCGGCCGTGCCGAGTACCCGCGCCGACGTCCAGCCGTGCTCGGGCCCCGAGATGATCGCGAACACCAGCGCGGTCATGCCGACCGTCGACAGCAGGGCACCCACCACGTCCGGCCGGTCCGCACGCCGTGGCGCTCCCGGGGACCCGGGGAGGGCCACGACGCGCGGCGCGGCCTTCGACTCGGGGACGAGGGCGATCACCGCGACGAGGCCGAGTGCCGCGACGGGCAGGTTGATGAGGAAGATCGCGCCCCACCAGAAGTGGTTCAGCACGAAGCCGCCGATCAGCGGCCCCGCGGCGAAGCCCACCGCGTTGACCGCGCTCCAGATGCCGATCGCCTTCGGGTGCTCGTCCGGCGTGAAGATCTGCATGGCGACGGCGAGGGTGGTGGTGAGCAGCAGTGCCCCGCCGACCCCCATGCCGGCCCGTGCGGCGATCAACTGCCCGGTGGAGTCGGCGAGTCCGGCCACCAGCGATCCGACTCCGAACAGGGCGAGTCCACTGACCAGCATCTTCTTGCGGCCGTAGCGGTCGGCGGCGCTGCCCGCGGTGAGCAGCAGCCCCGACTGCACCAGCGAGTAGGCGTTGATCATCCACTGGATGTCGGAGGTCGCCGCGTCCAGCTCGCGGGTGAGGGAGGGGATGGCGACGTTCAGGACGGTGTTGTCGAGCAGCACGGTGAGCTGGGCCAGACAGATGACCCCGAGGATCAGCCAGCGCTGGGGGTGCCCTTGCGGAGGGGACGAGGTTGACATGCTGTACACCGTAGAACAGTCACCATACGGCGTACAACGCGGTTTCTCGGGAGTCCGGCCGACCGCTGGGAGGACTGCTGACCGCCTGCCCCGGCCCTGTCGGCCGCCCCTCCTCGGCCGCCCCTCCTCGGGCGTCCCTCCTTGGGCGTCCCTCCTTGGGCGTCCCGAACAGGCGGTGGCCCGGAGCGTGTTCGCTCCGGGCCACCGCCTGCCGCCCCGCGGGACGTGACATCGGTCGACGGTCAGCTGCTGCTCGTCGGCTGCGTCAGGTCGTAGAACGTGGCCGAACCCACCGTCACCTTCTTGAAGTTGGCCGTGACCCAGGAGCTGATCCGAGACGAGGTCGAGGAGCTTGCGCTGCCGCCCGTGCCGCCACCCATACCGCCGCCCGAGATGAAGTAGTGGATCTTCCCTCCGGTCACGTACTTCTTGAACTGGGCCAGGGTCGGCGACGGGTCGGTGCCGTTGAAGCCGCCGATCGCCATCACGGGCTCACCGGTGGCGAGCTGGTAACTCGCCGAGTTCTGCGAGCCGATGGCCGCCGCCGCCCACGTGTAG
Source organism: Streptomyces sp. NPDC048643 (assembly GCF_040650615.1). Classification (NCBI taxonomy): domain Bacteria; kingdom Bacillati; phylum Actinomycetota; class Actinomycetes; order Kitasatosporales; family Streptomycetaceae; genus Streptomyces; species Streptomyces sp. NPDC048643. The sequence goes on along the minus strand of NZ_JBEZHO010000020.1, from coordinate 50,617 downwards.
TCGCCGGCGTTCTTCGACAGCAGCGTCTTGGCAGCGGAGCCGACGTTCGCGCCGTTCAGCAGACCGCCCGCGCCGCCGCCTCCGCCCACACGGCCCTCACCCGGGCCACCGCCGGGCAGGCCGCCCTGCTGGTTCCCGCCCTGGGTGCCGCCGTTGCCCTGTGTGTTCCCGTTGCCCTGCTGGTTCTGGCCGGGGAAACCGCCGGTGCCGCCCGTCGGGGGACCACCCGTGCCGCCGCCCTGCTGCCCGTTCTGCTGGGTGCCGTTCCCGTTCTGCTGGTTCTGTCCGCCTCCCGGGAAACCACCCCGCATGCCACCGCCGCCACCGCCGCCGGGTCCGCCCATCGTGCTCGCCCCGGACGGACCGGCCGTCACGATGGAGCCCGAGTGACCGGTGTCCACCGTGGACAGCGTGTACGCGGTCGGACCGGCGACCGCGGCCACGAAGCTCAGCCCCGCCGCCGCGAGCGCCAGACGACGGCCGAGCCGTGTCACGAAGATCAGGCCGAGCGCGCCGGTCAGACCGCCCACGAGGACGAGCCACTTGAGCCAGGGCAGGTAGTCGGAGGTGCGGTTGAGGAGGACGTACCCCCAGGCCGCGGACGCGGTGGCCGCTCCGGCCAGGGTGAGCGATGCCCACACCTTGCCGCGCTCCTCCCACAGCACCGTCGCGCCCATGCCGACCACGGCAGCGATGTAGGGGGCCAGCGCCACCGTGTAGTACTGGTGGAAGATGCCCGCCATGTAGCTGAAGACGAGCGTGGTCATCAGCAGCGCGCCGCCCCACGCGAGGAACGAGGCGCGGGTCAGGTCGGTCCGCTTCGCCTTCCGGGTGAGGACGACGCCCGCCACCAGCAGAATCAGCGCCGCCGGGAGCAGCCAGGAGATCTGGCCGCCGATCTCGGAGTTGAACATCCGGTTCCAGCCGGTCTCGCCCCACTGTCCGGTGCCGCCTCCGCCACCGCCCCCGCCGCCACCGACGCTGCCGGTCTCGTCGCCGTTGATCCGGCCGAGCCCGTTGTAGCCGAAGGTCAGCTCCAGAAAGGAGTTGTTCTGCGAGCCGCCGATGTAGGGGCGCGAGGACGCGGGCCACAGCTCGACGATCGCGACCCACCACCCGCCGGCGACGACCATCGCCCCCGCCGAGAGACCGATCTGCGCGAACCGCTTCCGCAGGCTCACCGGCGCGCACACCGCGTACAGCACGGCCAGCGGCGGCAGGATCAGGAACGCCTGGAGCGTCTTGGCGAGGAACGCGAAGCCGACCGCGACACCCGCCCAGACCAGCCACTTCGTCCGGCCGTCCTCAAGGCCCCGGATCACGCAGTAGACCGTGACGGTCATGAGCAGCGCGAGCATCGCGTCCGGGTTGTTGAACCGGAACATCAGGGCGGCGACGGGAGTGAGCGCCAGCACCGCGCCCGCGATCAGGCCCGCCGCCGGGCTGAACCGGCGGCGCAGGGCGGCGTACAGGACGCCGACCGTCGCCACGCCCATGAGCACCTCGGGGACGAGGATCGCCCAGGAGCCGAGGCCGAAGATCCGTACCGACAGGGCCATCGGCCACAGCGAGGCCGGGGGCTTGTCGACGGTGATGGCGTTGGCCGAGTCGAGCGAGCCGAAGAAGAACGCCTTCCAGCTCTGGCTGCCCGCCTGGACGGCCGCGGAGTAGAAGGAGTTGGCGTACCCGGAGGCGCTCAGGCCGTACAGGTAGAGCACCGTGGTGGCGAGCAGCAGGGCGAGGAACGCGGGGCGCGCCCAGCGCGGGTCCTCGGGCCTGCCCCGCCAGACCCGGCGGAGGAACGGCCTCGCGGGCTCACCGGCTCCGGGCGCGACCGCGGGGCGGTCCGGCTCGGACGGGAGCGTGGGGGCGGGCGGCCCCCAGGAGGGGGCGGGGCTGCCGGCGAACCGGGCGTCAGCGGCGGGGCTCGCGCCCGTACCGTCCCCGGTACTCGTGTCGGGCTGCGTCGTCATCGCGCGTTCCTCGGATCGTGGTCGTGCGGGCGCACCGCCTGCATCTGCATGGTCGAGTCCCCCCAGCCGTGGTCCGCGGCGTCACCGGCGCGGAACCCGGTCGTGTCGTACGGGTTCGTGGCCGGGGTGGAGGAGGCCGGGGTCGCGGGCCGCTGCGGCAGCGGCTGATGCGCCGCCCGGCCGTGTCGTACGGGCATCGGGTGGGGCGCCGCCGGATGGGCCGCGTGTCCGCCCGGCTGGTGCGAGGCCACCACCGGCGAGGGTGCCGGCGCCGACGGCTCGTCGCGCCGGTCCGGGAAGACCCAGGCGCGGAAGAGCAGGAACCGCAGGACGGTCGCGGCGAGGTTGGCGGCGATCAGGACCGCCAGTTCGGTCGAGTGCGCCGGATCGTCCGTCGCCGCGTTCAGGGCGGCGAGGGATCCGCTGGTCAGGACGAGCCCGATGCCGAAGACGACCAGGCCCTGCGCCTGGTGGCGGACGGCGCCGCCCCGGCCGCGGACCCCGAAGGTCAGCCGCCGGTTGGCCGCGGTGTTGGCGACGGCGGAGACGAGCAGCGCCAGCGCGTTGGCGACCTGCGACCCCGAGAAGGAGCGGAAGCCGCTGTAGAGCAGCAGGTAGAAGAGCGTGGACAGACCGCCCACGACACAGAAGCCGACCAACTGCCGGGCCAACCCCTTGGGAACATCGGTCAGTTCACGGTCACGCGGGTCGTCCCCGAAGGGCCGGGCGAGCCGGTCGAGCGAGAGCGACCCACCGGCGAGGGCGCGTCCCACCCGCCACACCCCCTTCAGGTCGTCCGTCGCGGTCCTGACGATGTGGACGGTCGAGTCCGGGTCGTCGACCCAGTCGACCGGCACCTCGTGGATGCGCAGCCCGGCCCGCTCGGCGAGCACCAGCATCTCGGTGTCGAAGAACCAGCCGGAGTCCTCGACCAGGGGCAGCAGCACCTGGGCGACGTCACGACGGATCGCCTTGAACCCGCACTGCGCGTCCGAGAAGCGGGCCTGGAGCGAGCCGCGCAGGATCAGGTTGTACGAGCGGCTGATGAACTCCCGCTTGGCGCCGCGCACCACCCGCGAGGAGTGGGCGAGCCGCGAGCCGATCGCGAGGTCCGAGTGACCGGAGATCAGCGGCGCCACCAGCGGCAGCAGGGCGTTCAGATCGGTGGACAGGTCGACGTCCATGTACGCGAGGACCGGCGCGTCGGACGCCGACCACACGGTCCGCAGCGCCCGGCCGCGGCCCTTCTGCTCCAGCCGGCAGGAGACGACCTCCGGAAGCCGGGCCGCCAGCCGCGCCGCCACCTGAGGGGTGGTGTCCGTCGACGCGTTGTCCGCCACCGTGATGCGGAACGCGTACGGGAACGTGCGCTTGAGGTGCTCGTGGAGCCTGAGCACACAGGGCTGGAGGTCCTTCTCCTCGTTGTAGACGGGGATCACTACGTCCAGGACAGGCGTGCCGGCGGCTGTGGCCGGGAGATGCTCCCGCGCCGGCAGGTCGCCGGGAGAAGAGTCGGTTCGCATGGAACGACTCTCGTCACGCGCCCTGTTGTGCCCATGTGGTGGCGCTGTGCTGTGCCTGTGAGTGCTGTTGCCACGACGTTTCGGGCGCGATCGCGGGCAGGTGCAGGGTGAACACGGTCCTGCCGGGCACGCTGTCCACGGTCACGCCGCCCCCGTGCGCGGCCGCCACGGCCTGCACGATCGCGAGCCCGAGACCGGTGGAGCCGGACGCCCGGGAGCGCGAGGAGTCGCCGCGCGCGAACCGCTCGAAGACGCGGGGCAGCAGGTCGGCGGGGATACCGGGTCCGTCGTCCTGGACGTCCACGCACAGCCACGGGCCGTGCCGGTGCACCCGCGCGGTGACGGTCGTCCCCGGCGGGGTGTGCGTCCGGGCGTTCGCGAAGAGGTTGACCATGACCTGTTGCAGCCGTGCGGCGTCCGCCGCCACCAGCGCGGGCTCCTCGGGCAGTTCGAGCCGCCAGTAGTGGTCCCGCCCCGCCGCCCGCGCGTCGCTCACGGCATCGATCACCAGGGGGACGAGGTCGGTCTGTTCGTACTGGAGGGGCCGTCCGGCGTCGAGCCGCGCGAGGAGCAGCAGATCCTCCACGAGCAGGGTCATCCGCCCCGCCTCGGACTCGATCCGCCCCAGCGCGTGCCGGGTGTCGGGCCCGGTCTCCTCCCGGCCGCGCCGGGTGAGTTCGGCGTACCCGCGGATGGAGGCGAGCGGGGTGCGCAGCTCGTGACTGGCGTCCGCGACGAACTGTCGTACGCGCATCTCGCTCTGCTGACGTGCTTGCAGCGCTCCGTGGACGTGGTCGAGCATCCGGTTGAGCGCCGCCCCGACCTGCCCGACCTCGGTGTGCGGATCGGACTCCGACTCCGGCACCCGCTCGTAGAGTGTGACCTCCCCGGTGTGCAGGGGTAGTTCGGAGACCCGGGTGGCGGTGGCGGCGACCTTGCGGAGGGGGCGGAGGGCGAGGGTGACGATGGCGGCTCCGGCGAGGGAGGCCGCCACGAGGCCCGCTGCGGTCACGCTGATCTCGACGTAGATCAGCGTGGTGAGGGTGTTGGTGACGTCCTTGGTCGGCAGGGCCACGTAGAAGGCGCCGTTCCCACCGCTCTTGTACTGCACCTGGTACGCGCCACGGCCCGGGACCTCCACGGTGTGCGGCTTCCCGTCCTTGGCCACGGAGGCGAGGGCGGCCAGCTGGCTGTCGCCGAGCTTGACCGTAGTGGGCTGCTCGGCGCCGCTGGAGTCCTTCTTCCCGACGCTGACGACGCCCTGGGTGACCTCGCCGTTCTTCACGATCGCGCCGATGGCGCCGATGGCCTGGCCCCGGGTGACGAAGTCCAGGGGATCCTTGGCGATGCCGTCGTCGCTCGGCGGCCGCATGGTCCGGCCACTGCCCGGCGGATCACCCAGCGGGCCGCCCGCCGCGCGCATGGCCATCTGGGCCACGTTGCCGTTCAGCTGCTCGTACAGATGGGAGCGCAGCGCGATCGTGGTCACCGTGCCGATCACCGCGCAGACGACCGCGATCAGCGCGACGGACGCGACGACGAGCCGCGTCCGCAGAGTGCGCGGCTGCCCTCGCCTCCCCTGCGTCCGCGGCCGTCGTCGTCCGCTCATGACGCGGCGGGCTTGATCAGGTAACCGGCCCCACGCCGGGTGTGGATCATCGGCTCACGCCCGGCGTCGATCTTGCGGCGCAGGTACGAGATGTACAGCTCGACCACGTTGGCCTGGCCGCCGAAGTCGTAGGACCACACACGGTCGAGGATCTGCGCCTTGCTCAGCACCCGGCGCGGATTGCGCATCAGGAACCGCAGCAGCTCGAACTCGGTCGCGGTGAGGTGGATGTTGGCGCCGCCCCGGGACACCTCGTGGCTGTCCTCGTCGAGCGTGAGGTCCCCGACGACGAGCACGGACTCGGAGCGCCGGTCCGAGGCACCCGCACGCCGGATGAGTCCCCGCAGCCGGGCCACGACCTCTTCGAGACTGAACGGCTTGGTGACGTAGTCGTCGCCGCCGGCGGTGAGCCCCGCGATCCGGTCCTCGACCGCGTCCTTCGCCGTCAGGAACAGCACCGGCACGTCCGGCATGTCCCGGCGGAGGCGCCCGAGGACGGCCAGCCCGTCCATGTCCGGCAGCATCATGTCCAGAACGACGGCGTCGGGCCGGAACTCGCGCGCGGTCTGCACCGCGCCCGTCCCGTCGCCCGCGCTGCGGATCTGCCAGCCCTCGTAGCGCAGGGCCATGGACAGCAGCTCGGTGATCGACAGCTCGTCGTCCACCACCAGGACGCGGACGGGGCTCCCGTCCGGCCTCAGCAGTTCGGTGCGCCCCTGGGGCGAGGTCGTGGTCATAGCGGACACCTTGCTGGGCGCCGCTGAGAACGTCCTTTCGACAACCTGTGATTTATCTGAGAAACGCACAGCCGCCTCTCAGGAACCTCCTGGAAAGGTCATGTGCCGCTCTTACCTCCGTGGCTCCCGGCACCTCCCGGCGCACCCCGGCGCACCTCCCTGTGCCTCACAGCCCGAACAGTCGCGCCCCGTTCCCGTGGCAGACCGCGCGCAGCCAGTCGTCCCCCAGACCGAGTCGTTCCAGGGCGCGCAACTGGTGGACGTAGGGGTAGGGGATGTTCGGGAAGTCGGTGCCGAGCAGGACCCGGTCGCCGAGGTCGGCGAGGCGGGGCAGCAGTCCGGCGGGGAACGGCGCGAGCCGCTCGCTGAAGTCCGTGAACGCCATCGTCGTGTCGAGCCGCACCTCGTCGTACCGCTCGGCGAGGGCGAGGAAGTCCTCGTACTCGGGCATGCCGAGGTGCGCGACGACCAGCCGCAGCCGGGGATGGCGGGCGAGGACGCCCGCGACCGGGCCCGGCCCGGTGTGCTTGCCGGGCGAGGGCCCCGATCCGCAGTGGATCACCACGGGGATGCCCGCCTCGGCGAGCATCCCCCAGACCGGGTCGAGGAGTTCGTCCCCCGGGTCGTACGCCCCCACCTGCACATGGGCCTTGAAGACGCGCGCGCCCGCCTCGACCGCCTCGCGCACGTACCGGTCGACGCCCGGCTCGGGGAAGAGGGTGGACGTGTGGAGGCAGTCCGGGGTGCGGCGCGCGAAGTCGACGGCCCAGGAGTTGAGCCACTCGGCCATGCCGGCCTTGTGCGGGTACAGCATCGCGGTGAAGGCACGGACCCCGAACTCCCGGATCAGCGCGAGCCGTTCGTCCTCGTCCGCGCGGTAGGTGATGGGCCACTCGACGCCGCCGGTCAGCTCCCCGACGCGGTCGAAGTAGTCCCAGACCTTGCGCAGCACCCGCTCGGGCATGAAGTGCGTGTGGACGTCCACGAGTCCGGGCAGTCCGAGGCCCTGCCAGAACGCGCGCACCTCCACGGCCTCCCCGGGCACCGCCGCCGAGGCGGCCGCCCGCTCTCCCGGCCGCGTCCCGGCGGATACGTCAGAGTGATCGCTCATGTCCGCCACTCTCCGTCCGCCGGTCCCCCGGCGTCCAGCGCCTTCCGCACGGAACCGGAACGCGGGCCGGCCGCCGGACGGGCCCCCGAGCGGAACCCCGGACGACCGGACCATGCCCTCAGAAGAGCCCGTCCTGGACCCCCGACTCCACGGGCAGGTCCCGTACGGGGAAAGCCCGTACACCGCTCTCCTCCGTGACACCGGTCAGCTCCCATCCGGTCAGCAGCCGGGTGTCGAGGACGAGGACACCGCGCCCGGTGACCAGGTGCAGATCGGGTCCGGCGGCACCGCACAGTTCACCGCTGATCGCCCCTCCCGCCACCAGCTCGCTCACGACCCCCTGCGCGGGAGGCATGCCGTCGAGCCCGAACACGTCCGTGTGGTCGACGGGTTCGAAGGGCTCGCGCCGGAGGGACTCGGGCCAGTTGTCGAGCCGCCCCACCCGCGCGTGCAGCTCTCTGATGCCGGCGATCCGCTGCTCGGGCCCCGGCAGGGCGGCCCGCACCGCCCGCTTGGCGGCGTACGGGATCCGGTCCGGCACCCCGAGCGCGGCCCGCAGCAGCTCCTCGGCCCGCCGCGCCGCCATCAACGGCCCCTGCCCCAGCCAGCTGAAGGTGACGGCCCCCTGTTCCAGGAGCCGTGCGGAACCCCGCTCGACCCGCGTGATCCCCACCTTCACCATGCCGGGCCCGAACCACGCGAGATACACGCGGTACGGCCGCGGGTCGTCGGCCATCGTGTCGGCGGCCACCGAGTGCGCCCGGTCCAGCCGGGCGCAGTCCTCGCAGCGCGCGCCCGTACCGCGCGCGGAGACGACGGCGCGCACGGCACACGCGTTCCCCCTGGCCCCGACGCATGTCCGCACACCCCCGTCCACGACCCCGAACGCCACGCGCCGCCCGCGGGCCAGCGGGCTCTCCCGCCCCCCGCTCCACACGAGCACTGGCCCGTCCCCCGACCACCGCAACCCCGAACACGCCCACACCTGCCGCACACCACCGACAGTAGGGCCCGGCACTGACATCGCCCCGCGCACGGATCAGCAGGGGATGGGTGGTGGCCGCTCGGACGCAAGCGCCGTTCACCCACATGGGTGACACATCGGGCGTCTGGGCGTTTCTTTCACCCTTCATGTTTCTACGGTGGACGGGCGTCACCCTTGCCCCCGGTGACGTTCCGACGACCAAAGCTCCCGTTAGGGATCTCGTATGAGGAACGCCATGGGCATCAAGGACAGGCACACGGACGCCACCCCGCTCGGAGGCGCGGCACCCCTGGGGGCCCTCCCGCCGCCGGGCCCGAACGCGCGCAGCCGTCTCGACCGGGGAGTGACGGTGGTGGAGCTGCACGGCACCGTCGATCTGAACGTCATCCCCGACGTCCGGGTGCACACGGACGCCGCGAGCGCCTACCGGGGCTCCCGGGTGGTCGTGGACCTGCGGCCGGTGGAGTTCCTCGACTGCTCCGGGCTCGGTGTGCTCTGCAGGACCCGGCGCCGGGTCCTCGAACGTGAGGGCCGTCTGGCCCTGGTCTGCGTCCGGCCTTGGCATCTGCGGATCCTCAAGGCCGCCGGACTCGGCCCGCACTTCGAGATCCTCACCACGGTGGAGGAGGCGATCCGGCACACGACGACCGCCAACGACATGTAAGTGCCGGGGAGTTCACGCGCGGGGGCAGTTGAGGCCACCGTGCGCGCGGGCGCCGGGGACCGTCGGCCACGGGTCGGTGCCCACGGCAGTCCGGACGGGCGGACTCAGGACCCTCACCGCCCCCTCAGACGCACACCCCTGCCCTGACGCCCTCGCGTACATCGACCGAAACGCGCGCTGCTGCCACTGCCGGGGCCAGGTATACGCTGCACGCACAGGGCCCACCGCTTCCCGGTTCCGACCGGTGACGGCGACCGGCCCCTGTCTTCAGGCCCCCGGCCCCCGGGTCCTCGTGACCATCCGACCACTGTGAGCGGCTGGGGCCGCATCGCCGACGACGCAGCTCCCAGCCTTCGTCCTCTCCGGCTTTCTGGAGCCGGAATGTGCTCCGGCACACCCGGGTGGGTGGTGAGGACGGTCGGTGCGAGCCGGCAACGGGAGGGGAGCCCGACCCACCCGGGATGACCCGACCCCCGCTCCGAACCAGACCGGCGTCGATGTCACGGCCAACGTCAAAGGCCCCGCCGGTTCAACCGGCGGGGCCTTCGATCTGTGTGCACTCGGCAGGATTCGAACCTGCAACCTTCTGATCCGTAGTCAGATGCTCTATCCGTTAAGCTACGAGTGCTTGTTTTGTTGTTCTTCTGCCTTCGCTTCCCGGGGTTTTCCCCCGCTCGCGGCGACAGGAAGAACATTACATGACTGCCGCCGCCATGTGAAATCCGTTTGCCTCACCCCTTGTGAGCTGCGAAAACACCGTTCTGGACGGTTCAGAGCAGCCCGGGAACGACGAAGCCCCGGTCCAGTGGACCGGGGCTTCGGATCTTCGCGCGGAGGCGGAGGGATTTGAACCCTCGATGGGCTTGAAGGCCCAAACCGCATTAGCAGTGCGGCGCCATAGACCGGACTAGGCGACGCCTCCCGCACAACCGCTCACGCCAGCGCGAGTGGTGCGTGCAGATGATGACACAGACGAGCGCCGCGTCACCAATCGCCCCCTACGGTACTAGGCAGGCAGGCCGGAGGGCAAAGCCCGCCACCGGCGCGCGACCGCGCGCAACCAGGGAGGACGCGTCGCGTTAGGCAGTTCATGTTGCGCCGACTGCTCCTCACCGCCGCCGCGTCCGCCACCGCCGCGCTCACCGCCGTGCCCAGCGCGTCGGCCGGTACCCCCGCACCCCCACCGGCCGCCTCCCCCCTCCCCACGGCATCCCCCGCGTACCTGGCCGCCGCTCCCGCCGGCCTGTCCTCTCTCTACACCGCCGCGCGCAGTGGCACGGAGCCCGCCGCCATGCCGCCGCCGGCCCGCCCCGAGGACTCCGGGGACCGGCTGACGGTGACGGTCCACGACGCGGGCAACGGCGCGGACGGCACGTACGAGCTGGACTGTCATCCCGCGGGCGGAAGTCATCCGCGGCCCGCCGAGGCCTGCGACCTGCTCGACGGGAACACCACGTGGGGCAAGGACCTCTTCGCCCCCGTACCGCCGGACGCCCTGTGCACCATGCAGTACGGCGGTCCGGCCACCGCGCACGTCACGGGTACCTGGGCGGGACGGCCCGTCGACGCCCGCTACGACCGGACGAACGGGTGCGAGATCTCCCGCTGGAACACCATGGTCCCGTTCCTGCCCGACCTGATGTCCTGACCCACGAGCGGGCGGAGCGGAGGCGGGCGCGCGAGGGGTGTCCCCGCGGTTGAGAGAGGAGGGCTCGGGCGATTGGGCGAGGAGCGCCCGAGCGGTTGGGCGAAAACACGTGGTCACAGCTTCTTCGTCGCTTCTGCGTGTGTTCTGCGTGCGACCTCCCTCTCATCCGGCACCGTCGGCGGGACCTCTGCCCGTAGACTCCCTCGCGTGACACGCCGCGGGCAGGTTGGCAAGATGGCATCCGCGGTCGGCAAGGTGCGGTAACAGGGAGGAAGCGTCTCGTGAGCAGCAGGCCATCCCGAGGCGCTGCTCGCCTCGCAGCCATACTGGATGCCCTTCCCGACGCGTTGCTGCTGGTCAACGCCAACGGAACCGTCGTCAACGCCAACACCATCGCCCTGGAGGCCTTCGAGACCCCGGGCACGGCACTGGTGGGCCGCGGGCTGCTCGACCTGCTGCCCGAGTTCGACTCCCGGCTGATCCCCGGGTCCATGCGGCGGCCCGACACCATCGACCAGCGCGGGCGGACCAAGCCCACCCGGATGACCGCGCGGCGCACCGACGGCACGGAGTTCCCGGTCGAGGTCACCAGCGCGAACCTGGAGGACGGCCAGCAGGCCTACGACAGCTACGGCCCGACCCCCGACGAACTGCTCATGCTCGTCGTCCGCGACCTCTCGGGCACCGTCGACACCGAGGCCGAACTCGCCCGTTCGCAGCGCCAGACCGAGATGATCCTGCGCGCCGCGGCCGAGGGTGTCGTCGGGACCGACACCGAGGGACGAGTCGTCCTCGTCAACCCCGCCGCCGCCCAGATCCTCGGCTACCGCGCCAGCGACCTCGGCGGCAAGGACCTGCACGCCCTGATCCTGCACTCGCGGGCCGACGGCGAGCCCTTCCCCTATCCCGAGTCACCGCTCGCCGACACCCTGCGCTCCGGACGCAAGCACCGGGTGCGCGGCCAGGTGCTGTGGTCGAAGTCCGGCGACCAGGTGCCCGTCGACCTGACGACCTCTCCGGTACGCGACGGAGACCAGCTCGTCGGCGCCGTCATGACCTTCACCGACCGGCGGCCGTACGACACCCTCGTCGAGGAGAAGGACGCCGCGGCCACTCGGCACACCGAGGAGCTGGAGCGGATCGGCGAGGAGCACGCCGCCGAACTGGAGGCCCTGCGCGAGCGGCACACCGCCGAGGTCGCCGAGCTGACCGAGCGGCACGAGGAGGAACTCGCCGCGGGGGACGAGCGGTACGCGTCCCTCGGCGAGCGGGAGAAGGACCGCTACGAGGCACTGACCGCCCGGCACGAGCAGCTGCTCGCCGTCCTGGACCAGTCCCTGCGCGGGCCCCTCGACCAGCTGCGCGGCGAACTCTCCAAGCTCGCGGCCGACGACGCGGGGCAGCTGTGGCCGGAGGCCAACCAGGTGCTCCACCACCTCGCGGCCGGCTACTCGCGGATCACCACGCTCGTCGACAACGTGCTCGGCTACCAGCGCCTCGACGCGGGCGACGAGACCATCGCCCGTACGAACGTCATGCTCGACGCCGTCGTGGCGGCCGGTGTCGACGGGGCCGTCGACCTGATCGGGCCCGGACGCGTCCAGTTCGCCGTGCACGCGCCGCCCATCGAGGCCGAGGTCGACCCGCAGCGGCTCGCGCGCGCCCTCGCCCACCTCATCGCGGACGTCGCCGGAGTCGACGCCACCGGCAACGCGCCCGTCTCGGCGGGCGGTTACATGGACAACACCGTCGTCGTGGCCGCGGCGCAGCGCGGCGAGGTCGTCCGGATCGAGGTGCGCGGGCCGTACGCCGGGGGCGACCCGGTGCACGAGCCGATCGTGCGCGGGATCGTGCGCGCCCACGGTGGTGTGCTCCAGACCCACGAGGTCCCCGGGATGAGCGGCAGCGCGTTCGTCCTCGAAGTACCGATCGGGGGCGGGGCCGGAGCGGTCGCGCCCGTGATCGGACCGCCGGTCTCCACCGAGGTCGCGCTGCCCGAGCAGGCCGCGCAGCAGAGCGGCGGCCGGCGACGGGCCCGGCGCTCGTCCGTCGACGCCTTCCTGGACGGCGACGTCACGGCCGAGTCCGACACACAGTCCGGGGACAGCACCGGGGCCGGCGGGACGGTTCCCACCGGTCGGCGCCGTCGGCGCGCGGCCGGGGAGCCCGTGGTCGGCGAGGTGCCGGTTCCCGCGCAGGGGACAGCGGCCGAGGCGGCCGGTGAGGGTTCGGGCGGTACCGGGCGCCGTCGTGGCCGGCCGAGTCCCGCCGAGGGCGCGGGCGACGCCGCGGTACCGGGCGTGGACGACGCGGTCTCCGAGGGCGCGGTCGTCATGGCGGGCGAGCACGGCGCGGGAACGGCGGCCATCGGAACGGGACTGGGCGGGACGGTGCCTCCGCAGGGGGTGCCGGTGCCCTCCGGACGACGCGCCCGCCGTGACGGTGAACAGCAGGCACTCCCCGCCGCGTTGCCGGCCACCGCCGGTGCGCAGGCAGGGGCAGAGAACACGGGTCCGGCCGGTCCGGACGACGACGCCTCGGACGCGGAGCAGCCGACCGGACGGCGCCGTCGTGCGCTGGCCGCGGCGGCCGAACGTGCCGCGGCACAGGAGACGGGCGCCCGTACGGTGTTCGCGCTCCCGCCCGCGGAGGCGGACCGTTCGCCGGAGTACGTCCAGGCCGAGGCGCAGGCGCAGGCCGCCCAGGCCCAGGCGGCTCAGGCGCAGGCGGCACAGGCCCAGGCCCTCCAGGCGCAGGCCGCCCAGGAGGCGCAGGCCCAGGTCGCCCTGGCCCGGCAGGCCGCCGGCGCCGTCGGGACAGGTCACGGTCAGGCCGACGACGGCCGCCACGACGCGGTGTCGCACGCCGACGACGACCACACCCCGCCCCAGCCGCACCCCGTCTCCGGTCCGGGCCGCCGTCGTGCCCGCCAGCTCGCGACGCCGGGCCAGCCCGGTCAGCCGGTCGCTCCGACAGGAACGACGACCGGGACCACCGGAACGCCCGGCATCCCTGGGGCTCCTGGGGCTCCTGGGGCTCCTGGGGCTCCTGGGGCTCCTGGGGCTCCTGGGGCTCCTGGGCAGGGATTCCCTGGACAGGGGGTTCCCTCGCCGGCTGTTCCCGGACAGCAGGTACCGGGACAGGGTGTTCCCGGGCAGCCCGTTCCCGGGCAGCCCGTTCCCGGGCAGCCCGTTCCCGGGCAGGCCCGCCCTGGGCAAGGGGTTCCCGCGCCGGGGGCTCCCGCTCACAGCGTTCCGGCTCAGGGCCGCCCCGCACAGGGAGCCCCGGGTGCCCCCGTCGGTGCGCAGGGCACCCCGGCCGGTGCCGCCGCGATGCCCGGTGCGCCCGCTCCGGCGGCCCAGCAGGCGTGGCCCGACGCGAACACCGCCCCCGGCGCCGACGACACCTCGGGCGCGAACACCCCGGCGCCCGGCGCCGGTCGCCCCGTACAGCCCGGTGTTCCCGGTGCCGCACCGGCCGCCGCACGCTCCGCCCAGCCCGCGCCGTCGGCGGCGCAGCCGGCCACCGCGCCGCTTCCGCCGGAGCGGCCCGCCCCGCGGGTCGCGCAGCCGCTGCCCGCCGAGGCGTCCGCAGCCTCTGCCGCGGCGGACTCCAACTCGACGCAGGGCCGTGCCATAAGCGTGCGCACGCTCGGCCAGGGCGTTCCGTTCGCCCGCCAGGTCGCCGCGGCCCAGCCGGGCGGCGGAGTCCAGGCGCCGACGCCTCCCCCGCACCAGACGAACGGTTCGGGCCGCCGCCGCAAGCTCGGCACACCGCCCGAGCCCGTCGTCGAACGCCCGGAGAACGGCACGCGGTCGCCCCAGCAGACCGGCCAGCCCGGGACCGGACCCCGCCGGCCCGGAGCCACCGAGGGCGCCGGACGGTCGTACGCCATAGGAGCACCGGACGAGAACGCCGCCGAGGGACCCGAGCCGCTCGACGGTCCCGGCGGTGCCGTCGAGGTCGCCGACCAGCCGCACCCCCGGCCGGTGGACGACGAGTTGCCCCCGGAGCCGCTGGACAACCCGCGGCGGCTGCTCGTGTGGCCGGCGCCGGACGTCACCACCCAGCAGGCGCTGAGCGACCGCGGCTACCGTCCCGTCATCGTGCACTCGCGCGAGGAGGTCGACGCGCAGATCGCCGCGTTCCCCGCCGCGCTGTTCGTCGACCCGCTGACCGGCCCGATCACGCGCACAGCCCTCCAGTCGCTGCGGCAGGCCGCCGTGGCCGCCGAGGTGCCCGTCCTCGTGACGGCGGGACTCGGGCAGGCGACGCGCGAGGCGGCGTACGGTGCCGACCCCGCCGTCCTCCTGAAGGCCCTCGCACCGCGCGACTCCGAGCAGCATCCGCCGCGCGTCCTGCTCATCGAGGAGCACGCGGAGATCGCGCTCGCCCTCACCGCGACGCTGGAGCGGCGCGGAATGCAGGTGGCGCGGGCCTCGACGGACGAGGACGCCGTCACGCTGGCCGCGCAGATGCGGCCGAACCTCGTGGTGATGGACCTGATGCAGGTACGTCGTCGGCGCGCCGGAATCGTCGACTGGCTGCGGGCGAACGGGCAGTTGAACCGTACGCCGCTGGTCGTCTACACCGCCGCCGTCGACCCCGCGGAACTGCCGCGGCTGGCCGCGGGAGAGTCCGTGCTGTTCCTCGCCGAGCGCTCCACGAGCGACGAGGTCCAGGACCGGATCGTCGATCTGCTGGCCCGCATCGGTACCAACTAGCGCCCCGAGCACATCCCGTCGTGCACATCCCACTCCGCGACGCGGAGGTGGGGCGCTCCGGGTCCGGGCCCGGGCCCGGGCCCGGGACAGCCGTACGCCGGGCGGAGGCCGTGAAGCGCCCGCCCGGCGCAGGGGTCGCGTGCCGGGTCCGGTGGTGGGGACCCGGCGGGGTGTGTCAGAGGCGGTACGTCAGAGCCGATGCGTCAGAGCCGGGTCACGTCCAGGCCGCCCTCGGCGTACTGCCGGCGGAGCACCTTCTTGTCGAACTTGCCGACGCTCGTCTTCGGCACCGCCTCGACGATCGTCCAGCGCTCCGGCAGCTGCCACTTGGCGATCTTGCCCTCGTCGGCGAGGAAGGCACGCAGTGACGCGAAGTCGGCGGTGGAGCCCTCCCTGAGGACGACGGTGGCCAGCGGGCGCTCGCCCCACTTCTCGTCGGGGACGGCGACGACCGCGGCCTCGGCCACGTCCGGGTGGGACATGAGGGCGTTCTCCAGGTCGACCGAGGAGATCCACTCGCCGCCCGACTTGATGACGTCCTTGGCGCGGTCGGTGAGGGTCAGGAAGCCGTCGGGGCTGATCGTGCCGACGTCACCGGTCTTCAGCCAGCCGTCGGGGCTGAACTTGTCGGCGGGACGCAGCGGTTCCGCGCCGGCGCCACCGTAGTAGGCACCCGCGATCCAGGGGCCGCGGACCTCCAGCTCGCCGGCCGACTCGCCGTCCCAGGGGAGGCGCTCGCCGCCGGGGCCGGTGAGGCGGGCCTCGACACCGGCCGGGAAACGGCCCTGCGTGAGCCGGTACGCGAACTCCTCGTCCGTGCCGACGGCGTGGGCCGGCGGGCGGGCGACGGTGCCGAGCGGGGAGGTCTCGGTCATGCCCCAGGCGTGGCAGACGCTCATGCCCAGTTCGTCGAAGGCGGCCATCAGGGAGGGCGGGCAGGCGGAGCCGCCGATCGTCACCTGGGTGAGGGAGGAGACGTCCCGCGGCTTGGCGGTCAGCTCGGCGAGCAGGCCCTGCCAGATGGTCGGGACGGCCGCGGCGTGCGTCGGCCGCTCGCTCTCGATCATCTCGGCGAGCGGCGCGGGCTGGAGGAAACGGTCGGGCATCAACATGTTGACGCCCGACATGAAGGTCGCGTGCGGCAGGCCCCACGCGTTGACGTGGAACTGCGGGACAACGACCAGGGTGGTGTCCTGGTCGGTGAGCCCCATCGACTGCGCCATGTTGACCTGCATGGAGTGCAGGTAGATCGAACGGTGCGAGTACACGACGCCCTTGGGGTCCCCGGTGGTGCCGGAGGTGTAACACATGGCCGCGGCCTGCCGCTCGTCCAGCTCCGGCCAGTCGTACTCCGTCGGCTTCCCGGCGAGCAGTTCCTCGTACTCGTGCACGCGCACGCTCGCCCCGTCGAGCAGCGAACGGTCACCGGGGCCCGACACCACCACATGCTCCACCGTCGACAGGTGGGGGAGGAGGGGAGCGAGCAGCGGGAGCAGCGAGCCGTTGACGATGACCACGCGGTCGGCGGCGTGCTTCACGATGAACACGAGCTGTTCGGCCGGGAGGCGGAGGTTCAGCGTGTGCAGTACGGCGCCCATGGAGGGGATCGCGTAGTACGCCTCGACGTGCTCCGCGTTGTTCCACATCAGCGTCGCGACCCGCTCGTCGCCCGTCACCCCGAGGTCGTCGCGCAGGGCGTGGGCGAGCTGGTTGGCCCGCGCGCCGGCCTCGCGGAAGCTGCGCCGGTGCGGCTCGCCCTGTCCCGTCCAGGTCGTGATCTGCGACTCTCCGTGGATCCGCGCCCCGTGCACGAGAATGCGGGTCACAGTCAGCGGTACGTCCTGCATCGTGCTCAGCACGGCGTCCTCCCGGGGGCGACATTGCCTACGCGGTAGTAATGGGTTCCGCTGATTCTGCTCACATACCGCGTGGTATGTCACTAGGCGCAGGAATGATCGATCAGCGCCACACCTGCTCGGGCGCTGTATGGAGCGCGGGACAGGGCTCCGCGTCCCGCCCACGTCCGCGTCGGACCCACCGGACAGGACCTGCGCACTCGCCTCAGGCGGCGGGAGCCAGCTCCGGGTCGTCCCGCATCTTGCCCAGCGCGCGCGACACCGCCGACTTGACCGTGCCGACGGAGACGCCGAGCACCTCCGCCGTCTGGACCTCGCTCAGGTCCTCGTAGTAGCGCAGCACCACCATCGCCCGCTGGCGCGCCGGCAGTTTCATGACAGCCCGCCACATCGCGTCGCGCAGCACCTGCTGCTCGGCCGGGTCCGCCGCGGGCAGCCCCTCCGGCTCCGGAAGGTCGTCGCACGCGAACTCGTCGACCTTGCGCTTGCGCCACTGCGACGTCCGCGTGTTCAGCAACGCGCGCCGCACATAGCCGTCCAGCGCCCGATGGTCCTCGATCCGGTCCCAGGCGACGTACGTCTTCGTCAGGGCCGTCTGCAACAGGTCCTCCGCGTCGCTCGGGTTCGCGGTGAGCGACCGGGCGGTCCGCAGCAGCACCGGCTGGCGCGCCCTCATGTAGGAGGAGAACGACGGGTACGAACGGGTCTGCGTCGCCGGAGTGGCGGCGTCCGAGGCGCTGGTGCAGACGAGTGTGGTCATGGCTCCACGCTAGGTTCGCCCCCTCCTCCCGCGGATCGGCCGCAGGTCCCGAAGCCATGTCCGCCTCAGGTTGTAGGAAGGGGGGTGGCCCCACCTTCTGAAGGTGGACGAGCGCCCACCGCCCCCTGAGGGTTCACCCCTGAGAGGGGCCGGCAGACGGACGGCAGGCGACTGTTGATCGGGGCGGGGAGACCTGCGGCCGAGGGGGAGACCTGCGGGCGAGGCGGACGGCTCCCTCAGTCGTCGGAGCCGAGGATCAGCCCCGAAGTGGGAACCCCCGTGCCCGCAGTGACCAGGACCCGTTCGGCTCCGGCTATCTGGTTCACGGACGTGCCCCGCAGCTGCCGGACGCCCTCCGCTATGCCGTTCATCCCGTGCAGATAGGCCTCCCCGAGCTGTCCTCCGTGCGTGTTCAGCGGCAACCGCTCCTCCGCGACGAAGTCGGCGGCCTCCCCCGGCTTGCAGAATCCGAACTCCTCCAGCTGCGTCAGCACGAACGGGGTGAAGTGGTCGTACAGGATCCCCACGTCGATCTCCGCCGGCCCGAGCCCCGCGGTCCGCCACAACTGCCGGGCCACCACTCCCATCTCGGGCAGCCCGGTCAGATCGTCCCGGTAGAAACTCGTCATCTGCTCCTGTGCCCGACCGGCCCCCTGCGCGGCGGCCGCGACGACCACCGGGGGACGGGGCAGATCACGGGCCCGCTCCACAGAGGTGACGACCAGCGCCTGGCCGCCGTCGGTCTCCTGACAGCAGTCCAGCAGCCGCAGCGGCTCCACGATCCACCGGGACGCCGCGTGCTCGGCGAGCGTGATCGGCCTGCCGTGGAAGTACGCCGCCGGGTTCGTCGCCGCGTACTTCCGGTCCGTGACCGCGACATGCCCGAACGCCTCGGGGGTCAGACCGTAGGTGTGCAGATACCGCTGGGCCGCCATCGCCACCCACGAGGCCGGGGTGAGCAGCCCGAACGGCAGGGCCCAGCCCAGCGCCGCGCCCTCCGCGGACGGCTCCCGCCGCTGGACTCCCGAGCCGAATCTGCGCCCCGACCTCTCGTTGAACGCCCGGTAGCAGACGACGACATCGGCCACCCCGGTCGCCACCGCGAGCGCCGCCTGCTGGACGGTCGCGCAGGCGGCACCGCCGCCGTAGTGGACGCGGGAGAAGAAGGACAGCTCCCCGATCCCCGCCGCCTGGGCGACGGTGATCTCCGGGCTGGTGTCCATCGTGAACGTCACCATCCCGTCCACGTCGTCCGGTGTCAGCCCCGCGTCGTCCAAGGCGGACCGCACCGCCTCCACCGCCAACCGCAGCTCGCTGCGTCCCGAGTCCTTCGAGAACTCGGTGGCCCCGATCCCCACGATCGCCGCCCGCCCACCGAGGTCGTCCCTCCTCCGCACACTCACGAGGCACCGCCTTCGGCCGACGCCCCACCGGAGACGAGAGAGGACGCGGAATCGGAACGGGATGCGGAGGCGGAGACGGACTCCGGGACGGAGACGGACTTGGGGGTGGGTGGAGCGGCAGCGGCGGAGGTTGAGGTTGAGGTGGAGGTTGAGGTTGAGGTCAACGAGGAGGAGGCGCTGACCGGGGCGGACGGCGGTGCAGTCGTCCTCGGGCCCGGGACGGTCACCGTCACCGTGCCCATGACGTGCCGGCCGATCTTGTTGGTGCCGAGGATGCGCACCGTGACCGTGTCGCCGTCGACCTTCTCGATCGAGCCCGTCATCACCATGGTGTCTCCCGGGTGGTTCGGGGCGCCGAGTCGGATGGCGACCGCGCGGAGTACGGAGGCCGGGCCGAAACGATCGGTCACGTACCGTCCGACCAGGCCGTTGGTGGTCAGGATGTTCATGAAGATGTCCGGCGAGCCCTTCTCCCGCGCCAGCTCCACGTCGTGGTGCACGTCCTGGTAGTCCCGCGACGCGATCGCCCCGGCCACGATCAACGTACGGGTGATCTCGATCTCCAACGGCGGCAGTACGTCCCCGGCCCTGTACGCCGAGCTCGCGTCGCCGGACGCTGCCTCGCCGGGGTCTCCATGTCCGGGCGCCGGCCCGGAATCGCCGGCCCGCGTCACCGAACCCGCCCCCGTCCGCTCCACCCTCATGTCTCCACCGCCCCCTCCGCCATCGGCTCGCCCGTCACGATCAACTCACCCAATTCCTGGAGCACTTCGCCCCCGCCTCCGAGATACGCGTCCAGTTGCCGCCCCCACAGGAAGTGCCGGTGCACCGGGTGGTCGAGGTCGGCCCCCGCTCCGCCGTGCAGATGCTGGCCCGCGTGCACCACGCGCTGCCCGGCCTCGGACGCCCACCACGCGGCGGTCAGGGCGTGCGTCCGGTACGGCAGCCCCTCGTCCCGGCGCCATGCCGCCTCGTACGCCGTCACCCGTATCGCCTCGATGTCCATGTACGCGTCGGCGGCTCGCAGTTGGACTCCTTGCTTGGCGGCGAGCGGACGCCCGAACTGCTCCCGCTCGTTCGTGTAGGCGACGGCGCGCGCCAGCGATCCCGCGCCCACCCCGGCCTGCAGTCCAGCGAAGGCGGTGCGTGCCGTGGCCAGCACGTCCTCGTACGCCCCCTCCGTGCCGAGTGGCTCGCCGGGTGTCCCCTGGAGGGTCAGGCGCCCCGCCGCCCAGGGCGCCGTCAGCTCGACGGGTTCGCATGCCGGCGCCTCCGCGGTGCGCACCAGCCAGAGCCCGCGTCGGTCGTCGGCCACGAGAACATGTGTGGCGTCCCGCAGCCAGGGCACCACCGGGACGACTCCGGTCAGCAGCGGCCGTCCGGCTTCCGCGGCACTCGGCGAGCGGCCGGCCTCGCTGCCGACGACCGACCCCGAGCCGTGCAGCGCTCCGGCCACCACCACCGTCCCGTTCGCGATGCCGGGCAGCAACCGCTCGCGCTGCTCGGGGGAACCGTGCGTCGCGATGGCGAGCAGCCCGTACACACAGCTCGCCGCGAACGGCACCTGCGCCGTGGTGCGGCCCTGCTCCTCCAGCAGCAACACCACGCCGAGAAGCCCGATGTCATCGACGGCCGCCACGAGCCCGGCGGCACACAGCTCCTTCCACAGTCCCGCGTCGCTGTCCGTCCCGGCCGCGGTGAGCCGCTCGGGCGTGGAGAGGTCGCCGAAGATCCGCGCGGCCAGGTCCCGGGCGGCGGCCTGTTCTTCCGTGGGCGTGAAGTCCATGTCAGCTCCTCCCGCCCGAGGGGACGCCGACATCACCGGGCGCGGCCGACGAAGTGGCCGGTCCGCCGGCCGTACCGCCGCCCTCGCGTCCCGCGCCGGCCCGGAACACCGGCAGAAGCAACTCCTCGTCGTACTGCCGGAATTCGAGACGTACAGGCATGCCGACCCGGACGCGGTCGTGCGGCACGCCCACCACGTTGCTCACCATCCGCACGCCCTCGGCGAGCTCGATCAGGCCGACCGCGTAGGGAGGATCGAAAGCGGGGAACGGCGGGTGGTGCATCACGACGTACGAGTAGACGGTCCCCTCACCGCTCGCCTCCACGGTGTCCCACTCCGGGCCGCCGCACGCGTTGCACCCCGGCAGCCAGGGAAACCTCAGCGTCCCGCACCCCGTACAGCGCTGGATCAGCAACCGCTGCCGTCCGACGCCCTCCCAGAAACCGGCGTTGTCCCGGTTGACCACGGGGCGCGGACGACTGCTCCTCGGCTGGGGCGCGCCGGCGGTGCCACCCGCTACGGCGGAGCCCATGGCGCCGACGGTCTCCGCGGGCCCGACCGGTACAGCGGGGCCGGTTGTGCTCGTCGCCTCCGCGGTGTCGCCCGTACCCGCGGGTCGACCTGCTCCCCCCGATCCCCTCGCCCCGTCATCGGAACCCTCATCCCCCCTCGGACTCCGATGTGCCGGCGCGTACTTGAGGATGCGGAAACGGTGCGTCCCCGCGAGTTCTCCTCCCGCGCGGACGTCCATGCGCGTGGTGATGAAGTACCCCGTGCCCAGCTTGGTCGTCTTGCGTTCGGAGACGGACTCGATCATCGAGTCGAAGGTGATCTCGTCCCCGGGCCGCAGTGGACACAGATACTCCTGCTCGCAGTCGGTGGCGACCACGGAGGTGCAGCCCGCTCCGTCGAGGAGAGCGAACAGCTCGTCGTTCGTGTCGGAGCGGCCGGGCCGACCGGTGTGCCCCGCGAGACCGCCCATCGTCCACGCCTGGAGCATGGTGGGCGGAGCCACCGCGTCCGGCCCTCGGTATGCCGGATGGGTGTCCCCCATCGCCTCGCACCAGTGCCGGATCATCGGTGCGTTGACCGGGTCCCTGCCGGCGCCTCCGACGGTGGCCGCGCGCCCTTCGAACTCCCTCAGCCTCACGAGCAGTTCGTCGCCACCACCGCCATGGCCGCCGACCCCACCGTCCAGCGCGAAGCCTCCGCCACCCGCCGCGCCCCCGGCTCCCGCCGCGCCCCCGGCTCCCACCGCACCCTCGGCTCCCGCACCCGCACCCGCACCCGCACCGGCACGACGGTCACCCACACCATGACCGGCCGCCCCAAGTCCGCCCCCGCCGCGGCCGTCCGTCCTCGTCTCTCCGCGTCCTGTCCCGCGCCCGCTCATCGCCGCCCCCTCTTCATCCCGAGCCGCATCGTCGCGACGATCTCCCGCTGCACCTCGCTCACCCCGCCCCCGAACGTGTTGATCTGCGCCGCCCTGTTCATCCGCTCCAGCTCGCCGGCCCCGAACGCCCCGGGTGAACCGGAGCGGACCAGTGCGTCCTCTCCCACAATGTGCTGACACATTCGGTACACCGCGACCGCGGATTCGGTTCCCATGATCTTCACGCCGCTGGCGTCTCCCGGCGCCAGCCGGCCCGCCCCCACGTCCCCCACCAAACGCCAGTTGAGCAGGCGTGATGCCGCCAGCCGGGCATGCACTTCGGCCAGCTGGAAACGGACCCACGGCTCGTCAACCCGGCGCCGCCCCGTCACTGGATCGGGCGTCCTGGCCGCCTCCAGCGCCGCCGCGTAGAAGTCCTCGGCCTGCATGCCGATCGCGGCGAGGGCGACCCGCTCGTGGTTCAGCTGGTTCGTGATGAGTCCCCAGCCGCCGTTCTCCTCACCGACCAGGTTCGCGGCCGGGACGCGGATGCCGTCGTAGTAGGTCGCGGTGGTCGTCTGGCCGCCGACCGTCTCGATCGGCGTCCACGAGAAACCGGGCACGTCCGTGGGGACGAGCACGATCGAGATGCCCTGATGCTTGGGCGCGTCCGGGTCGGTCCGGCAGGCGAGCCAGATCCAGTCGGCGTTCTGGGCGTTGGAGGTGAAGATCTTCTGCCCGTCGATCCTCCAGTACCCGTCTCCGGTGCCCTCCGGATCCGAGGGTGCCGCCGGCTCCCGTACGGCGCGCGTCCGCAGGGAGGCGAGGTCGGTGCCGGCCGACGGCTCCGAGTAGCCGATGGCGAAGACGAGGTCGCCGCTCAGGATGCGGGGCAGGAAGGTTTCCTTCTGCTCCTCGCTGCCGTACTTCATGAGGGTCGGACCGACGGTGTTCAGCGTGACCATCGAGACGGGCGCGCCCGCCCGGTATGCCTCGTCGAAGAAGACGAACTGTTCGTCCGCGCCGCGTCCCTGCCCGCCGTACGCGACCGGCCAGCCGAGACCGAGCAGTCCGTCGGCGCCGATACGGCGGAGCAGTTCGCGCTGCCGTACCGGGTCGTCGGCGGGCGGCGGACCGTCCGGCATCAAGCCCGCGAAGTACGCGCGGAGTTCGGCACGCAGCCGCTGCTGGCGTTCGGTGGGGGCGAGGTGCACGGCGGCGGCCTCCCGGACCTCGTACGGACAGGAGTTTCTGACTGTCCGTCAGATACGGTGCACTGTCAAGGTCATGGACGCCGCACCCGGGGGCGCGGAAGACGGCCCGCCGGGCGCCCTCGACCGGCCGGCCACGGACCCGGGCGCCGCAGACGATTCCCCGGGGAAACACGGCTGCGCGACGGCGCCGAAGCACCGTCGCGCAGCCGCTGTGAAACCCCACAGAGCACTACCCCACGCGGAAGCCCCAGGGCCGATGAGAGCGCATCGGCCCGTGGCTCACCAGAGGTTGACGAAGTTCACCAGAACGTTCGAGTTGCCCTGGTTGATCGCCGTGAAGGCTGACCCGTTCACCTGGGCGGTGTTGTTCTGGTTCGAGGCTCCGGCCCCGACCGCCTGCTGTTGGGTGGTGGAGGAGTTGCCGTTGTTGTCGCGTCCGACGCCGCCGCTGACGGTCGCCGCTCCCGCGTTCGATCCGTTGCTCGCGAAGCCACCGTTGTCCGCCGACGCGACGCCCGTGCAGAGGGCGGCGGCCAGAGGAAGGGCCGCGACGGCGGCGAGGACGCGAGCGGTACGGATGCCTGCCATGTGAATTCCTCCAGAACCGGGGTGTACGCACCGGCGATGAACCGGGCTGTACGGGAAGTACGGCTTTTACCAAGGCAGTTGGCCGACCGCCTCGGTGAAGTGCACGACGTCGCGATTCCAGAGTTGCCCACGGGACCCCGGTGAACCACCCCGGAAGCCATGATTCCCCCTCAAGCGTGATGACAAGTCGATAAACCCCCTTCCACTCGACAAAACCCCTGTTCAGCGACGATTCAGCTCGTCAATCTCCGACCCTCCCCAGGTGCCGCAACAGCTGAAGCGTTCCGGCACATTTTCGGCCAATCTCACCCATCACCGACTCCGGATGCCGCCACGCTCGGCGAGCTCTTCCTTTTTTCGAACACTCGTACGAACATAGAGGCATGGCCACCATCGACCGGCAGGCCACCACCCTGGCCCTGGCCCACGCCCTGTCCGCCGCCGAGCGCGGGCTGGCAGTGATCCCGCTGTCCCGAACGAAGCTCCCGGCCCTGCGTTCCCCCCACCGCGACGACCCCGAACCCACCCCCTGCCACGGCGAGTGCGGGCGCTTCGGACACGGCGTGTACGACGCCTCGACCGAGCCCCGGCGCATCCGCGAACTCTTCGCCGCCGCCCCCTGGGCCACCGGCTACGGCATCGCCTGCGGCCTCGACCCGCACCACCTCATCGGCATCGACCTCGACACCAAATGCGGTACGGACTCCTCCACCGCCCTGCGCGAACTGGCCCTGCGCCATCTGTTCACGATCCCGGAGACGGTCGTCGTCGTGACCCCGAGCGGCGGCCGGCACCTGTGGCTGAGCGGCCCGCCGGACGTGGTCGTCCCCAACTCCGCGAGCAGGCTGGCCCCCGGCATCGACATCCGTGGCGCCGGAGGCTACCTCGTCGGCCCAGGCTCCCGTACCGAACACGGCGTGTACGGCACGGCTCCCGGCACCGCACGGCTCGCGCCCGCACCCTGCCCGCGCGAGCTCCTGGACCTGCTGCTGCCGCCGCCGCGCAGACTTCACCCGACCCCATCCTCCACAGGGCAACAGGGCCAGGGGCTGGTCCAGTTCGTCCTCGCCGCGCACGAGGGCCAGCGCAACACACGCCTCTTCTGGGCGGCCTGCCGTGCCTACGAGAACGGCATCGGCCCCCAGCTGATCACCCCGCTCGTCCGGGCCGCCGTCCGCACCGGCCTCACCGAACACGAGGCCCGCTCGACGATCGCCTCCGCGGCCCGCATGACGGCTCCTTCACCCCGGCAGCGCTGAGGGCGCGCCATCGCCGGGGGCCACGCGTGACGGCCGCGCACCCGGCGGCGCCGGAACCAGGGAGCACGCGAACGGCCCCTGACCGAAAACCCGGTCAGGGGCCGTTCACCTGCGGTGGGTGTGGGATTTGAACCCACGGTGACATCGCTGCCACGACGGTTTTCAAGACCGTTCCCTTAGGCCGCTCGGGCAACCCACCCCGCGCTGCCGTTGATCGGCGGCGCGGGGACAAGAGTAACGGGTCCGGTGCCCGACCCGTGGGTCAGCTGTCGCCCTCTCGCGAGGCGAGGGTGACGTCCGTGGTGCGGGTCTTGCCGTCGCGGGTGTAGGTGAGCTTCACCGTGTCGCCCGGCTTGTGCGTCCAGATCTCGCCGATGAGGGTCGGGCCGCTGTCGATCACCATGTCGTCCAGCTTGGTGATGACGTCGCCGGGCTTGAGGCCCGCCTTGGCCGCGGGCCCGCCGGACTCGACGGCCGCCGCGCCGCTCGCGCCCTGCTCGGTGATCTTCGCGCCGCTCGTGCCCTCCTCCAGGGAGACCGAGGCGCCGATCTTCGCGTACACCGGCTTGCCGTTCTTGATCAGCTGCTGGGCGACGTTCTTCGCCTGGTTGATCGGGATCGCGAAGCCCAGACCGATGGAACCGGACTGGCCGGAACCGCCGAGACCGCCGCTGCTCGACGACTGGATCGCCGAGTTGATGCCGATGACCGCGCCCGAGGCGTCGAGCAGCGGGCCTCCGGAGTTGCCCGGGTTGATCGAGGCGTCGGTCTGCAGGGCGCTCATGTACGAGGCCTTGCTGCTGGCGCTGCCGTCACTGGAGGCGACGGGACGGTTCTTGGCGCTGATGATGCCGGTGGTCACCGTGTTCGACAGACCGAAGGGCGCGCCGATCGCGATCGTGGAGTCGCCGACGGCCACCTGGTCCGAGTTGCCGAGGGTGAGCGGCTTCAGCTCTCCCGAAGGCGCGTTCTTCAGCTTGATGACCGCGACGTCGTAGCCCTGCGCGTGTCCGACCACCTCGGCGTCGTACTTCTTGCCGTTCGGGAAGGTCGCGCTCAGCTTGCCGCCGTCGACGGCCTCCGCCACCACGTGGTTGTTGGTGAGGATGTGGCCCTGGGTGTCGAAGACGAAGCCCGTACCGGTGCCGCCCTCGCCGCTGGTGCTCTGCGCCTCGATGGTGACGGTGCTCGGCAGCGCCGTGGCGGCCACGTTCGCGACCGTGCCCGAGGCGCGCTTCACCTGGCCGCTGGTGCTCGGGGCCGAGACCGTCGTCGAGCCGGTGGAGTCGTCGTTGTTCTTGGCCAGGCCGTAGCCGATGCCGCCGCCGACTCCGCCGGCGACCAGCGCGGCCACCAGGATCGCGGCGACCAGGCCGCCGCGGCCGTTCTTCGGCTTCGGAGCGGGCTGCTGGTACGAGGAGCCCCAGCCGCCGGTTCCCGAACCGCCGCCGTCGGCGTACGACGGAGTGGCGGGCGGCGGAGGCGGCCAGCCCGCCTCGGGGGCGGAGCCCTGGGCTCCGGTGCTCTGTGCGTAGGGGTCGGCGGCCTGTCCGTAGGGGTCGGCTCCGTGCCCGGCACCGGCCGAGGCGTACGCCGGAGCGCCCGCGGGCGCCGACGCGTGCTCCGGTGCGCCGGGGGCGCCCTGCGGGACGGCGGGGATCGGAGCGGTCGGTGCGCTCCCGTCGTGCGGGGCCTGCGCGGAAACAGCGGGAGTGTCCACCGGCACAGGAGGTGCGGACGGGGCCGGGGGTACCTCGGTGCCCTCGTTCTCGGTGCTCACAGCTCTTCTCCTCGATCCACGGCTGTTGTTCTCGGTCGCACTCGGTCACACCCACTCACGCTTGCTGATGGCCCGGCGCGATTCAGCTGTGCATGTGCTTTTGTACGCCGTCAGCTTTTCCCACTGGGCGTCAGAGCACCATAAGCGGTGCCTGTGCGTCCGAGGCGACTCTTTATAACGGACCTTTGTCACTAAAAGGAGGAAGTGCTACGTCTCCCACCTCACGCCTACCCCGCGACGGTGGCACCATGACGCGGTGACCCTCGCACGACAGCACCCGATCCAGGTGATCGCCCACCGCGGAGCCTCCGAAGAGGCCCCGGAACACACACTGGCCGCGTACAAGAAGGCGATCGAGGACGGTGCGGACGCCCTTGAGTGCGATGTGCGCCTGACCGCCGACGGCCATCTCGTCTGTGTGCACGACCGCCGCGTCAACCGTACGTCCAACGGCCGCGGCGCCGTCTCCGCCCTGGAACTCGCCGATCTCGCCGCCCTGGACTTCGGCTCCTGGAAGAACCGCGACGAGTCCCCCGACTGGGAGCACGCCCCCGGAGGCCCCGAGGACACCTCCGTCCTCACCCTGGAGAGACTGCTCGAACTCGTCGCCGACGCCGGCCGCCGTGTCGAGTTGGCCATCGAGACGAAACACCCGACCCGCTGGGCGGGCCAGGTCGAGGAACGCCTACTGGTCCTGCTGAAGCGCTTCGGCCTCGACTCCCCGGAGTCCGCCGCCGACTCCCCGGTCCGTGTGATGAGTTTCTCGGCGCGCTCCCTGCATCGCGTCCGGGGCGCGTCCCCGACGCTGCCCACGGTGTATTTGCTCCAGTTCGTCTCTCCCCGGCTACGGGACGGACGACTGCCCGCGGGTGTCCGGATCGCGGGCCCCTCGATGCGGATCGTACGCAGCCACCCCGGGTACATCGAGCGCCTCAAGCGGGCCGGGCACCAGGTGCACGTCTGGACCGTGAACGAGCCCGAGGACGTGGACCTCTGCGTTGAGCTGGGCATCGACGCCATCATCACCAACCGCCCCCGCGCGGTGCTGCGTCAGCTGGGCCGCTGACCCCGACTCCTCCCGCCCTCGGACACCCCACGTAAAGCACCACGATCGCCCCTCAAAAACCATCGAAAACCGGACGCCCGTCACAGGGAGTGCACCGGCGCGTTCGCTCCGTATTCGATCGTTACAAGTGCGTCAGCAGACGTCGATTGGCCGGTTTCCGGTCCAGTCCAAAGGGGCATCCACTCCGTGGCGTGGGGCAAAGGAGGTCTCGGGGGTGGCGTTGGTGGTGGCACAGGAGGTGCCCACGTCGTCGAGCATGGCCGTACCCCATGGCCCTGCGGGCGTGGGGGAAGCACGGCATCGGATGCGGGATCACCTGCGCTCCGGTGGCGTGGCGGAAACGGTCATCGACGACGCGGTACTGATCCTTTCCGAACTGCTCAGCAATTCCTGCCGACATGGCAGGCCCCTGGGCGACGCGTTCTCCGGCGACGGCGACGTGCGGGCGGCCTGGCGCGTCGAACCGGCGGGACGGCTGACGCTCGAAGTGACGGACGGCGGTGGTCCGACCCGCCCTGTTCCGTCGACGCCCTCGGTCACCGCTCGTGGCGGCCGCGGGCTGAACATCATCACCGCGCTGGCCAAGGACTGGGGTGTCCGGGACGACATCCGCGGCGAGGTCACGGTGTGGGTGGTCATCCAGGACGACGTGGAAACAGCCCGCAGACGCGACGATTTCGCTACGCGCGTCGCGTCACCGACCGTGTCCGGGATATCCGGCGTGGACTTCGCGGACGCCTTCGACGATCTCGGCTGAGGCACCCGCGCGCCGAACCACAGGTTCCGGTGCGACGCGGTGCGTTGTCCACAGGGTCCCGTCGGCCTCCCTACGAACGGCTAGGCTCGCGCCCGTACGAGACGAGCCGTGATCGGGAGACACCCACGATGGCCAAGAAGCGACCTCAGACGAGGGCCAAGCAGCCGCAGCTCAACGACGGAGAGATCCCGGTTGTCGGCGCTCGCGAGCCCTGCCCCTGCGGCAGCGGCCGCCGCTACAAGGCCTGCCACGGCCGAGCCGCAGCGCACGCCGTGACCGAGCTGGTCCACCGCCCCTTCGAGGGCCTGCCGGGCGAGGGGGACTGGGTCGCGCTGCGCGAGCTGGTGCCCGCCGCGACGGTCGAACTGAAGCTCAAGGAGAGCCCGCCGGAGGGAGTTCCCTCGGTCACGCTCGCCACCGTCCTGCCGATGGCCTGGCCCGCGCTGCGCCGCGACGACGGCTCGGTGCTGCTCGGCCTGCAGAACGACACGGCCTCCGGCGACATCAGCCGCGACCTGGCCGACACCCTCCAGCGCGCGCTCACCGCGCAGCCGGGCACCCCGGTCGAGGGCCGCCGCGCCCCGGCCGAGGGCCCGCGCCTGCAGGACCTGCTCGACCCGGAAGGCGCCTTCGAGCCAGTTGTGCACAGCGGCTTCGAGTTCTGGGTCCCGGACGCGGAGAACGCCACGGCGGAGGTGACCGCATCTCTGGAGCGGGCCAACGCCGCGGCCATCCCGACCGTGAAGCTCTCCGGGGTCGACGCCGCCTACTGGTGCGAGACGCCCGACAAGAACCACCTGCGCTGGGTCATGCCCCACGAGGAGGAGCAGCTTCTGGACGCCCTCGCGCGCCTTCACGCGGCAGGCCGTTCGGGCCTCGGCGAGGGCACCCGGCTGGTCGGTTCCTTCCGCGCGCACGGGCTCACCGTGCCGGTCTGGGACCTGCCGACGGGGGTCACGGCGGACGACGTCGAGAAGCCGGCCGCGGAGTTCGCCGAGCGCCTCGCCACGGCTCTGGCCACGGACGAGCCGCTGACGGCGGACGAGCGTCGCGCGCGGGGCGGACTCACGAACCGACAGGTGACTCTCAGCTGACTCACAGACTCGGAAACTGACCGACCGGTCAGCTGGTCGCGACCTCGGAAGCGGGTGACTCCTGTCACAACTCCCCGTTGTGACAGGTAAATCCGTGTCCGAATAGCCGAGATCGAATTTGCGAACCGCCGATCTCTTGTTACCGTTCGAGTAGCCCGGTTGCTGGTGCATCCCCCGTCGCCAGCAACCGGGTCTTTTCATGCCCGCTGTCAGACACGCGGTCAACAGCCTTGCTACGAGGCCGAGTTGCTCCCCGAGCGCAGCAACAGCGGCCCGTCGGGCCCGGATCCCTTCGCGAACTCGGCAATCGCCGTGTACGCCTCCGCGCCCCCCGCGGTGCGTTCCCTGGGGGTCTCGCACGCCCCCGGATCGTCCTCGGCGTCCACCGCGCAGTTGATCTGCACCGTGCGCCCTCCGGGGCCCATCAGACTCAGCAGGGAACTCAGTTCTTCGCCGGTCGCGTTGCGGTAGTAGGTGCGCGCCCAGGTCTCCTCGCCCTGCGTCAGGACACAGGTCTGTGCCTCGACGCCGTCGGGCGAGGAGAGTTCGGGACCACACCGGGCGGCGGTGGCCAGTCCGAGGCCGAGCAGCCGCGGGGAGCGGGAGGGTTCGGGAGAGCGCGGCCGGTCGTCGGTGCGAGCGGTCCCGCGCACGGCAGACGGATCGTTGTCGCCGACGGAGCCGGCGGACGCCACGGCCAGGGGAAGTGCGAGGACGAACGCCACGACGCCGACCAGCGCCATGAGACGGACCCTTCGGGGGTCGGCCCCGCCGCGCGGCGGCGTCGAGGCCCCGTGTCCCCCAGAATTGCGCTGCATGGTCGGACGATAACGAGCGTGGGCGGGCGCGCGGCTCACCGCGCGCCGGACGCCCCTACAACTCGGGTGCGCTCACACCCGTACGAGTGAGTGCTTCGACGACGGAGTCCACCACGGCCTCCACACCTGGTACCCAGGGAGCGGCCGAGCCGGGCAGCGGAGCGCGCTCCCAGCGGATCTGGCCCTGGCCGGTCTCGGACGGCGGCAGTGCGATGTATCCGCCGTCGCCGTGGAAGCGCAGGGAGCCGGGGACGAATTCCTTGGCGTAGAGCAGCTCGCCGAGCTGCTCCATCGAGTACGGGGCGACGAGGATCGCCCAGCGGTTGGGGGACGCGACGACCGGGCCGAGGCGCATGCCCGCGCGGTCGAGGGCCTCCAGAGCGCGGGCCGCGGCGAGAGCCGGCAGGCTCACCGCGCACGGGGCGCTTCCCCCGGTGGCCAGCACGATGGGCGCCGAGGGCCGGTTGCCCCACCACCAGCGCACCATGCGCTCGTCCGTGGTGGCCGCGAGGAGGCCGGGGTCGAAGGGATGGGCACCGGGCACCGTGCACTCCGGGTCGGGGCATCCGCAGCGGGCACGCCCCTGCGGGTCGGCCGCCACACCCGGGAGGACGGGCCAGTGCCATGCGGTCGCGAAGGTCAGGGCCGCGCTGAGGATCTCAGGCCTCCCGTTGTTTCGCCTGGACAGGAGCCTGCGTCGCCTTCCGAGGATCTCGCGCATGAGCGCTCGTTCCTTTCCGTTGCACGCCTGGCAACACCGAGGATCACATCACACCATGTGTCGATCTCTTCACTGTGCGTACCTGCTGGCGCATCACACCCCTGCTGGAGACAAGGGGAACCCCTCTGGGCCGAGCATGTGGCTGTGTCCGCGCCCACACTGCGTACATCCAAAGCATGGGCATGGCGTGGGGTGGCGGCGCCTGGCGTTTTACGTCCCGCAGTACTTCTTGCCGCCTCCGCCACGGGAGGATGGGGCACGGTCGTCAGTGGTTAAGACGCCCGGGTCCGTCGCCAGGTTCCGGGCGGATCTCAACCGCCCCTGGCCTTCACCGAGTACGTACCCACCACGACCGCTGTGACGCTCCGTCGAACGAGGCCAGTCGACCTCAATAAGCCGTTACCCGAGTCAGTTTTAGGCCAACTTAGTTTTCCCGCAAGGGTTACCGCCGGTCTCATGGACACCAGGAATCCCAGCAGGACAATGCTGGACATCCCCTCACGAGTGCGTGTACATGTGGAGACACTGCTAGCGGCGCAGAACTACATGGGGGTTTGCGATGCTAACGAGCAATACGCACCGGCCGGAAAGCCGGACGTCATGAACGCCCCTCACCTTCCGAAAGTGGCTGGAATCGATTCAACGGTTCCCTCGCCCGCACACACTGTCGCGCCCGCGCCTGCTCCCCCGGGTGCCGCCTCGGTCGCGCCGCCCACCGGCCCCGGAGCGGTTCTCCAAGATCGACTCGCGGGCTGGGTCTCGGATCTCACCACCCTCCACGAACTCACCGAGCGGCTGGCGCGCACGTCGACCCTGGACGAGGCGCTCCAGGAACTGCTGCGCGCCGGAGCGGCCCTCGTGGGCGCTCGGCGCGGTCTCGTCGTCATGGAACCGGGCGACGGACTGGGCCCCGACACCACGATCGGCCTCGGCCTCGCCCGCGCGGACCTCGGCCACATCGAGACCGTCCCTCGCAGCTCCATGTCGTACGGGAAGATCCTGGACGGCCTGCCGGGCGGCGAGGGCGAGATCGCCCAGCCGGACCTCCTCTCGGAGGACGGGCTCGACCCCCGCCACCGCGAGGTGGCCGCCCGCCTCGGCTACGCCGCCAGCTACGCGCTGCCCCTGTCCACCGAGGCCGCCGGCCGCCTGGGCGCCGCCGTCTGGCTCTACGACGAGCCCGCCGAACCGGTCGAGCGGCAGCGCCACCTCATCGGCCTGTACGCCCGGTACGCCACCGAGCACCTGGCGCGGCTCCTGGAGCTGGAGCGCACGCGCGCGTGCATGACGACGATCTCCGCGGAGTTGCTTCCGTCACGGCTGCCGCGGGTCTCCGGCGTCCAGCTCGCCGCCCGGCACCGCACCGGTCCGCGGGGCGGCGGCGACTGGTACGACGCGCTGCCGCTGCCCGACGCCGCGCTCGGTCTCGCCGTCGGCTCCGTCACCGGCTCGGGGCCCAGCGCGGTCGCCGCCATGGGCCGGCTGCGGGCCTCCCTGCGGGCGTACGCGGTGATGGAGGGCGAGGATCCGGTCGCGGTGCTCTCCGACCTCGAACTGCTGCTCCGGCTCACCGAACCGGCCCGCTCGGCGACCGCCCTGTTCGCCTACTGCGAGCCCGCCCTGCGCAAGCTCACGCTCGCCGGGGCCGGTCACAGTCCGCCCCTGGTCATCGGCCCGCGCCGCACCGAGTTCGTCGAGACCTCGCTGTCGGCGCCGCTCGGGATGCTCGCCTGCTGGGAGGCCCCGAGCGTCGAGATGACCGCCGAACGCGGCGAGACCGTGCTCATCTACACCGACGGGCTGCTGCACCGCACGGGCGACCCGATGGACCGCGCCTTCGCGCGGCTGCACGCGGCGGCGGCCGGGGTCCCGAAGGCCGTGCGGGACGACCCCGGCGCGATCGCCGACCACGTCCTGCGCACGGTCCTGCCGGACGGTCTCGACGAGGCGGACAGCGACGAGGACGTCGTCCTCCTGGCGGCCCGCTTCGAGTGAGCGCACGGACACCTCGTGTAACAGGCCTTCCGGCCCTGGGCCCCCTTCAGCACGACCGTACGATGGAGGAGGTCCAGAGTCGTATCTAGGAGGCAGACCGTGTCGGAGGCGCTCACACCGGAGACCCCGGAAGCCGTGCTTGACGAAACCGCTGACGAAGCGGGCGAGGAAGAGCCCATCAAGCAGCGGAAGAACGGCCTGTACCCGGGCGTGTCCGACGAGCTCGCCGACAGCATGAAGTCCGGCTGGGCCGACACCGAGCTGCGCGGCCTCACGCCGATCGCGCAGGCCGAGTACACCGCCGCCCGCCGCGCCGCGCTCTCCGCGCGCTTCCCGGGCGAGCGCCTGGTGATCCCCGCGGGCAACCTGAAGACCCGCTCGAACGACACGGAGTACGCCTTCCGTGCCTCCGTCGAGTACGCGTACCTCACCGGCAACCTCACCGAGGACGGCGTCCTCGTGCTGGAGCCGGCCACCGAGGGCCACAAGGCGACGATCTACCTGCTGCCGCGCTCCGACCGGGAGAACGGCGAGTTCTGGCTCTCCGGCCAGGGCGAGCTGTGGGTCGGCCGCCGTCACTCCCTCGCCGAGGCCGAGCAGCTGTACGGCATCCCCGCCTCGGACGTCCGGGAGCTGCCCGCCGCGCTGTCGGAGGCCACCGGCCCCGTGCGTGTCGTGCGCGGATACGACGCCGCCGTCGAGGCCGCCCTGACCGACAAGGTCACCGCCGAGCGCGACAACGAACTGCGGGTGTTCCTCTCCGAGGCCCGCCTGGTCAAGGACGCGTTCGAGGCCGGCGAGCTGCAGAAGGCCGTCGACTCCACCGTCCGCGGCTTCGAGGACGTCGTGAAGGTCCTCGACAAGGCCGAGGCCACCAGCGAGCGCTATATCGAGGGCACCTTCTTCCTGCGCGCGCGGGTCGAGGGCAACGA
The DNA here is from genome assembly GCF_040650615.1 of Streptomyces sp. NPDC048643. Lineage (NCBI taxonomy): Bacteria > Bacillati > Actinomycetota > Actinomycetes > Kitasatosporales > Streptomycetaceae > Streptomyces > Streptomyces sp. NPDC048643. Next base: position 16,242 of record NZ_JBEZHO010000020.1, on the reverse strand, counting down.
CATCGGCTACGGCTCGATCTGCGCCGCCGGACCGCACGCCTGCACCCTGCACTGGGTGCGCAACGACGGCCCGGTCCGCTCCGGCGACCTGCTGCTGCTCGACGCGGGCGTGGAGACCCACACGCTCTACACCGCCGACGTCACGCGCACGCTGCCGATCAGCGGCACGTACACGGAGATCCAGAAGAAGATCTACGACGCCGTGTACGAGGCCCAGGAGGCCGGTATCGCGGCCGTCCAGCCGGGTGCCAAGTACCGCGACTTCCACGACGCCGCGCAGCGGGTGCTGACCGAGAAGCTCGTCGAGTGGGGCCTCGTCGAGGGCCCGGTCGAGCGCGTCCTGGAGCTCGGCCTGCAGCGCCGCTGGACCCTGCACGGCACCGGCCACATGCTCGGCATGGACGTCCACGACTGCGCCGCCGCGCGCACCGAGACGTACGTCGAGGGCACGCTGGAGCCGGGCATGTGCCTGACCGTCGAGCCGGGCCTGTACTTCCAGGCGGACGACCTGACCGTGCCCGAGGAGTACCGCGGCATCGGCGTCCGCATCGAGGACGACATCCTCGTCACCGAGGACGGCAACCGGAACCTGTCGGACGGCCTGCCGCGCCGGTCGGACGAGGTCGAGGCCTGGATGGCGTCCCTCAAGGGCTGACATAGTGCCCCACGAGGGCTGATACGAGACTGCCGGCCGGGTGCCCTCCAGAGTGCCCGGCCAGCGGTTTGTCCGGGGGACGGCGGCCCCCGGAGTGCGGTGGCCCGCGGGCGGATCGGTGCGCCCGCGGGTTTTCGGTGTGCCTAGGGGGCGGCTTTTCGTGGACGACGACTTCTGGTCCGGCGTCGGGGTGGATCTCCATCTGGAGCCGGACGCGGCGGCCGGGCGCAGGGCCGGGCTGGAACGGGCGCTGCGGGACGCCGTCCGCGCCGGACGGCTCGCCCCCGGTACCCGGCTGCCCGCGACACGGCGCCTCGCCGTCGAGCTCGGCCTCTCACGGGGCACGGCGAAGGCGGCGTACGACCAGCTCATCGCCGAGGGCTATCTGACCGCCCGGCAGGGTTCGGGCACCGAGGTGGCTTCCCTTCCGGCAGACGGGACCCCGGCGGACGTACGGGCGCCACACGCGCGTGCGCCCCGTTTCGATCTGCGCCCCGGCAGTCCGGACGTCGGAACGTTCCCGGCGGCGGCCTGGCTGCGGGCGTTGCGCCGGGCCATCGCCACGGCGCCCTCCCTGGCGTACGACTACGGGGACCCTCGGGGCCGCATCGAACTGCGCACCGCCCTGTCGGACTACCTGGGGCGGACCCGCGGAGTGATCGCGCCGCCCGAGCGGATCGTCATCACCTCCGGCTACGTCCAGGGCCTCGCCCTCCTCACGCGTGTGCTGGACGGCGGGACCGTGGCCATGGAGGACCCGGGGCTGCCGTTCCACCGGGACGTGGTGCGCAAGGCGGGCGGCACCGTGGTGCCGCTGCCCGTCGACGAACACGGCGCCCGCGCCGACCGGTTGGAGACCCTCGGTGCGGACGCGGTCGTCGTCACCCCCGCGCACCAGTACCCGACCGGCGTCACGCTCCACCCGGAGCGGCGGCGGGCGCTCACCGACTGGGCACGCGCGCGGGACGCGCTGATCATCGAGGACGACTACGACGGCGAGTTCCGCTACGACCGGCAGCCGGTCGGCGCGCTCCAGGGCATGGCACCAGGCCACGCCGTCTATCTCGGAACCGCCTCCAAGACGCTCGGCCCCGCACTGCGCCTCGGCTGGATGGTGCTGCCGCCCCAACTGGTCGACCCGGTCGCCGACATCAAGCTGCACAGTGACCACCACACCGAGTCCATCGGCCAGTTGGCGCTGGCCGAGATGATCGTCAGTCACGCCTACGACCGTCACGTGCGCGCGTGCAGGCTCCGGTACCGGCGCCGCCGGGACCAGCTCCTCGACCGGGTGGGGGCGCGCAGGAGCGTGCGGGGGATCGCCGCGGGCCTGCACGCGTTGGTCGAAGTGACGGACGAGGCGGAGGTGCTGGCGCGCGCGGCGGAGGAAGGGTTGGCGGTAGGACGGCTCGGCGACCACTGGCACGCTCCGGGTGACGGGCGGCCGCAGGGTCTGGTCGTCGGGTACGGGACACCGAGGGAGCGGACGTATCCCGAGGCGCTGGAGGCTCTCGGGCGGGTGCTGGGAGGCGCGCGGCCGGCGGCCCGCCCGAGCGGGTCGAGCGGAACGGCGAGAGCCGGGGCGTTCTGATCCAGGGCGCGTTGGCAGAGGGCGTCCGAACCGAGGCGCCTTGACCACCCGGGAACCCGGACCACTGAGCCGGGGGCCCTTGTCCCGGGCGCCCGGGACGAGCCGCCGTGCTTGGTTCCCTGACCCGAACGCCTTGGTCCAGGACCCTTGATCCGGGGCTCGACGGCCGTCCGCAGGATCTGACGAATGTCATGGCCGACCCGTGAATTGGGTCACGAAAAGGTGTGAGGAATGGGCCTGCCGAGCGGTCCATCCGGCCCGTAGCGTCGAAGACATGACGACTCGCGACGCACGATCCGCAGAGCGCTCGACCGTGAAGCGAAACGGGGCGGGCAGGGTGTTGCCGCCCGCCGGACCGCAGCGGGTGCTCGCTCTCGCACAGTTGAGCAACTCGGTGGGTGACGGCGCCTATTACGTGACGTCCGCGCTGTACTTCACGCACGTCGTCGGGCTGCCCGCCGAGCGGGTCGGGCTCGGGCTGACCGTGGCATGGGCGATCGGCTCGCTGGTGGGTGTGCCGCTGGGCCGGCTCGCCGACCGGCGCGGGCCGCGCGGCACCGCCGTCCTGCTGGCGCTGGCCACCGCCACGGCGGTCGCGTCCTTCCTGCTCGTCCGAGGATTCCTCCCCTTCGTCCTCGCGGCCTGCGCCTACGCTTCCGCGCAGTCCGGGCTCGGGGCGGCGCGGCAGGCGCTGCTCGCCTCGCTGATACCGGCCGGGGAGCGCACCGGACTCCTCGCGCACCTCCAGTCGACGCTGAACGCCGGTCTGGCGGTGGGCGCGGGCCTCGGCGGTCTCGCGCTGCACGCCGGGACCCGGTCCGCGTACCTCGGGGTGTTCGTGCTGGACGCGGTGAGTTTCCTGGTGTGCGCCGGCCTGCTGTGGCGACTGCCGTCGGTCGAGCCCGCCGGGGTGGACCGGACGGCCGGCCGGGTCGGGGTCGGTCTCGTCGGCAAGAGTCCTCGGGACGGTCGGGGCGGGCGCAGCGGCCGGGGGAGTGGGCGGGGCGCGGCAGCCGGTGTGCTGCGCGACCGCCCCTACGTGCTGGTCACGTTCCTCAACACCGTGCTGTTGCTGCGGATGCCGCTCCTCAGCCTCGGCATTCCGCTGTGGATCACCGAGCGCACCGAGGCACCCGCCTGGCTGGTCTCCGCGCTGTTCGTGCTCAACACCGGTGCGGTGATGGTGTTCCAGGTGCGGATGGCCCGCGGTGTCACGGGCCTCGTCACGGCGACCCGCTCGATACGGCGCTCCGGGCTCGTCATGCTGGCGTCCTGCATGGTGTTCGCCCTGTCGTCCGGCGTCTCCCCCTGGATCGCGGCGGCCGTCCTCGTGGCGGGTGCGATGCTCCAGGTCGTCGCCGAGATGCAGCACTCGGCGGGCTCGTGGCAGCTCGCGTTCGACCTCGCCCCCGCCGACCGCATGGGCGAGTACCAGGGCTTCTTCGGCACAGGGGTCACGGTGGCGCGGACCATGGGCCCGCTCGTCCTGACGGCCCTGCTGGTCGGTTGGGGGACGCCGGGCTGGCTGCTGCTCGGTGGCCTGATGCTCGGCGCCTCGTACGCGATGGGCCCGGCGACCCGATGGGCGGCCTCCCGCAGCTCGGCGCAGTCGGAGCAGCAGGGCGGGGCCGATCGCCAGGAGGCGGCCGACGGGGAGAAGTCCGAGAGCAATCACCGGGACGGTGCGCAGGAGCGCCGGGAAGGTGAGGTGACGCGCCGAGAGGGCGGGGAGGGCCGCCCGAAGGTCGGGACCCGGATCCGGCTCGCGCCGGCCGGTGCCGCCGCGGCGCAGGGCGCGGAGTGCTGAGCGCAGGACCGCTCGCGTCGCTAGGCGGGCAGCAGGGAGGGGGACTTCCGCCACTTGAGGATCTTGTCGAAGCTGACCACCGCGCCGCCCGGACCCGGGTCGTTGCCGAAGTGGACGTGGTCGGCCAGCTCCTGGATCAGACAGAGGCCCCGGCCGTGTTCGGCGTCCTGGTCGGCGGGGCGGAGTGCGGGGCGGGCGTTCCCACCGGGGAAGCCGGGGCCGGAGTCGGTGACTTCGATGCGGCACTGGTCGCCGTCGAGATAGGCCGTCACCCGGTACGCCTCACCGGCGTCACCCCGGGCGGTGTCCCCGCCGTGTTCGACGGCGTTGGCGCAGGCCTCGGTGAGGGCGACGGAGAGGTCGTAGGAGACGTCGGGGTCGACACCGGCGCTCTCCATCGTGCCGAGCAGCAGGCGTCGGGCGAGGGGAACGCTCGCAGCCTCGCGCCGCAGATGGAGTGACCACCAGATGCTCATGCTCCAGCCTCCCGGCCGCGGCTCGACATACCGATACGTATTGCCGCAAGCACCCGTGCGCAATCGCATACGTCCGAGGACGGCGCCCATACGGCGGATGCGCGGGCGCCGGAGGTCGGTGTATGCGGTTGCGAGTTGACGTACGGAAGCCGACGTTCCGGTCGTAGGCGGCGTTGCGGACAGACCGGTCGTACCTCACCTTGTGGACCTGCCGTGGGTGACGGGTGTGCCCAGTGCGATGATGAGCCCGCCATGACTGCCCCCCACCAGCGTTCGGCGCCCTCCGGAGCCGACCTACGGATCCTCAGGGCCGCGGTGTTCGCCGCGGTCTGCGTCGCGCTGGCCGCGGCCGGTCATGGAATCGCCTCCTGCGCCGTGGTTCCGCTGTGGACCTTGGGCGTCGGTTTCCTCGTGGTGTTCACCGTCGCCGTCACGCTGGCGGGGCGGGAGCGGGCGCTGCCCGGCATCGTGGCCGTCCTCGCGGTCGGCCAGACCGCGTTGCACACGCTCTTCGGGCTGAGCCAGCACGCGGTCACCACGGCCACCGGGTCCATGGGCTCGATGCCCTCGGGCATGCCGATGTCCGACGCCACTCTCGTGGCCCGGGCCGCCCGGCTGGTGTGCGGTACGACCGCCGCGGCGATCAGCCCCGCGCACGCCCAGAAGATCCTCGCCGACGCGCGGCTCGACACGGGCACGTCGTCCATGGGGCATGCCACGGACGCGGTGCCGGTCGCCGGGGGCGCCGCGATGCCGATGCTGCCCTCTCTGCCGATGCTGCTCGGTCACGCCCTCGCGGCCGTCGCCGCCGGGTGGGTGCTGCGCCGCGGTGATCTGGCGCTGCTCCGCCTCATGCGGCTGTCGGCCCAGGGCGTCGCCGAAGGGGCCCTCGTACGGTCGTTGCGTGCCGCCCTGTCTCTCGTACGCGCTCTGCGCACGGGTCTTCAGGGGGCGCCCGAGATCGCGCGCCCGCGCCGTACCGCGCCCCGTACGCTCCGCGCTCCGCGGACGGCCGCGCTCCAGCACACGGTGGTCCGACGCGGACCGCCCGCCTCCGCTCTCTCCCTCGCCGCCTGACACGACGCGCCGCCTCGCGGAGCCGGAAGCCCGAAGTCCCCGTATCCCAGGGACTTCACGGGCCTCCCGGGCTCTCCCGGAGGGGACGCGGTCGTGCCGCACGCGCGCGTACCCGCCAGGTCTCCCCGGGCACGGGCTCACTCCGTACCGGACCACCGAGGCGTCCGCGCGTCCCCTTCGCCATCGAACTGAGAGTGGAGTGTTCCCTTCCATGAAGGCTTCTCGTATCGCCGCCGTCGGCACCGTCGCCGCCTCGGCCGTTCTCGCCCTGTCCGCCGCGCCCGCGTTCGCGCACGTCAGCGTCTCGCCCGACGGGGCGGCGGCCAAGGGCGGCTACGCCGTCGTGAACTTCAAGGTTCCGAACGAGCGCGACGACGCCTCGACCACCAAGCTCGAGGTGAACCTCCCGGCGGACCACCCGCTCGCCTCCGTCATGCCGCAGCCGGTGCAGGGCTGGAACGTCGAGGTCACCAAGTCCAAGCTGGACAAGCCGGTGACCCTGCACGGCGAGAAGATCGACGAAGCCGTCACCAAGGTCACCTGGACCGCCGACGGCAAGGGCGTCCAGCCGGGCTTCTTCCAGAAGTTCCCGCTCTCCGTCGGCGCGCTGCCCGAAGACACCGACCAGCTCGTCTTCAAGGCGATCCAGACGTACGACGACAAGGAGGTCGTGCGCTGGATCGAGCCGCAGAAGGAGGGCGCCGAGGAGCCCGAGAACCCGGCGCCGGTGCTCGCCCTGTCGGCCGCGACGGAGGACCACCACGGCTCCGCCGGCGCCGAGGACGCCTCCGACAAGGAGAAGTCCGAGGGCGCCGTGAAGGACACCGATCAGGCGGCCGCCTCCTCGGACAGCAGCGACACGACCGCGCGTGTTCTCGGCGTCGTGGGCATCGTCGTGGGCGCGCTGGGCGTGGCGTACGGCGTGATCGCCGGCCGTCGGCGTACGAACGCCTGAGACGCCGCACGGCGTCCGAGGCACTGAGACCCACCCGCCTCGGTGCGCACCGGAGGGCCGCGGGAACGCGGCTCTCCGGACCCGTCCGGCCGGATCACGGCCGGGTCCGGCATGGCCCTCCCGGCCTGCCGGACCTGGCCCTTCGGCCGCGGACGACCCCCGGTGCGCACCCGGGCACTCACATCTGGGACATTTTTCTATGCGCAAGAAGACGTACGCGGTGGCCGCCCTGTTCGCAGCCGCCGCTCTGACCCTCTCCGCCTGCGGCACTGGCGACGACAGCAACAAGCCCGTCGCCGACGTGTCCGTCGACGCCGACTCGGGCAAGCCCGCGACGGTCCTCGACAAGCCGTTCGAGAAGCCGGACCTCGTACTCACCGACACGAACGGCAAGAAGTTCGACCTGCGCGCGCAGACCAAGGGCCGGCCCACGCTCGTCTACTTCGGCTACACGCACTGCCCCGACGTCTGCCCGCTGACGATGAACAACCTGGCCGTCGCGAAGAAGCAGCTGCCCAAGGCCGAGCAGGACAAGCTGCGCGTCGTGTTCGTCACCACCGACCCCGACCGCGACACCCCCGCCGCGCTCGGCACGTGGCTCAAGGGCATCGACTCCGACTTCATCGGCCTGACCGGCGACTTCTCCACCATCCAGGCCGGCGCCCGCACCCTGGGCATCTCCATCGAGCCGACCTCGAAGGACAAGAACGGCAAGCTCGTCTCCGTGCACGGCACCCAGGTCATCGCGTTCTCGCCGAAGACCGACGGCGGCTATGTGCTGTACGGCGAGGACGCCACGGTCGACGACTACACCAAGGACCTTCCCAAGATCGTCGAGGGGAAGACCCCGTGAGGCGCCGCCCCGGCCGTCCGGCACGGCCCCTCGCCCTCGGCGCGCTGGCCATAGCCGCGGCGGTGACGCTCGCGGGTTGCGGCTCGGGCGACGGCGACTCCTCGGGATCGCTGTCCTCCTCGGGCCGGCCCGACCTCAGGATCACCGGCGCCTACATGCCCGCCCCGAGCATGGCCACCATGGCGGCGGGGTTCTTCACCGTCACCAACTCCGGTGGTGCCGACCGGCTGACCTCCGTCACCAGCGACCTCTCGGACGACGTGACGCTCCACTCCACCAAGGACGGTGCGATGGAGGAGGAGAAGTCCTTCGCCGTGCCCGCCCACGGCACCCTGGACTTCGCGAGCGGCGGCAACCACCTCATGTTCGCAAAGCTCACCCACAAGCCCCGGCAGGGCGAGAAGGTGGCTCTGGAACTGCACTTCGCCACGTCCGGCACGGTGAAGATCTCCATGCCGGTGAAGTCCGCGACCTACAACCCCGACTCCGGGCACTGAGGGAGGCACCACCGTGACACCGACCATCGCCCCCCGCTTCCGGACCCTCCTGCTGCTGTTCCTCGCCGTCGCCGGCGCACTCCTGGCGGGCGCCGCGCCCGCTTCCGCGCACGCCGCGCTGACCGGGAGCGATCCGCAGCAGGGGACGGTGGTCGCCGAGGCACCCTCGCAGATCTCGCTCACCTTCTCCGAGCAGGTCTCGATGAACGACAGCTCGCTGCGGGTCCTCGACCCCCAGGGCAAGCGGGTCGACACCGGCGGTCCGAGCGACCTGGGCGGCAGCACGTACGGCGTGAAGCTCCACGCGGGCCTGCCCGACGGCACGTTCACCGTGACCTACCAGGTGGTGTCTGCGGACAGCCACCCCGTCTCGGGCGCCTTCACCTTCTCCATCGGCGCGCCCTCGCAGACCTCCGTCGCCGTGTCCGGCCAGGCGGTCGGCGGCGGAGTGGTGGGCTTCCTCTACGGAGCCGGCCGCTACTTCTCCTACGCCGGGTTCATCCTGCTCGTCGGCGGCGCCGCGTTCGTGCTGGGCTGCTGGCAGCGCGGCTCCGGGGTCCGGCCGGTCCAGCGACTCGTGGTCGCCGGCTGGCTCACCCTGACGGTCTCCACGCTCGCCCTGCTGCTCCTGCGCGGTTCGTACGTCGGGTCGGGCAAGGTCGGCGACATCTTCGACCTGAACCTGCTCGGACAGGTATTGCAGACCAAGTCGGGCGCGGCGCTGGTGTCACGGCTGCTGCTGCTCGCCGCGGCGGCACTGTTCATCGCCGTCCTGTTCGGCGCGTACGCCAAGCGGGACGAGGACGCGCGGGCGGCCGCCGAGGCGCTGGCCGCCGCCACCAAGAAGGCGAACAGCACCAAGGGCGGCCGCGCCAAGGGAACCGCCACGAAGCCGACCGGGGCGAAGGCCGTCGGCACCAAGGGGAGCGGCGGGAAGGCTGCGGTCACGAAGGCCGCCGCCCCGGAAGCCGCCGAGGACCCGGACGGGACGGACTACACCCCCGACCCCGCCACGGAGGCGGCCGACCTGGCCGCCGAGAAGAAGGACCTCACCTTCGGACTCGCCATCGGCGGCGTGGTCGTGGCGGCGGGACTCGCCGCGAGCTGGGCCATGGCCGAGCACGCCTCCACCGGCGTCCAGGCGGGCATCGCCATGCCCGTCGACGTGCTGCACCTGCTGGCCGTCGCCGTCTGGCTCGGCGGCCTGACGACTCTGCTGGTGGCCCTGTTCCGGGCACCGGCCGAGGAGCAGATCGAGGCCGCGGCCGTACACCGCTTCTCCCGCCTCGCGTTCGGGAGCGTCCTCGTCCTGGTGGCGACCGGCATCTACCAGTCGTGGCGCCAGGTCGGCTCCTGGTCGGCGTTCACCGACACGACGTACGGGCAGCTGCTGCTCGTCAAGATCGGTCTGGTGGCCGTGCTCGTGGGCGTCGCCTCGATCTCACGGCGCTGGACGGGCGGGCTCGCTGACGCGGCCCCCCGGACCGCCAAGGCCGCGCTGGTGGAGCAGCGGTCGGCGCGCAGGACACCCGCGACCGTCCCCGCCGACTCCCGACGCGCCGCCCAACTGGCCCGGCAGCAGGCCGCCGTGGACACGGCGCGTGCCCAGCGCGTCCGCGACGCCGACCCGAACCGCACGGGCCTGCGCCGCTCGGTGCTCGCCGAGGCGGCCGTCGCGGTCGTCCTGCTAGCGGTCACGACCGCGCTGACGACCACCGAGCCGGGACGCACCGAAGAGGCGGTCCAGCAGGCCAAGGGAGCCGCCGCCCAGCGGTCCGGTCCCCTGTCGCTGAAGATCCCCTTCGACACGGGTGGCCAGGACGGCAAGGGCACGGCCGAGGTCACCTTCGACCCGGCGCGCGTCGGCGGCAACGAGATGCACGTCTTCGTGGTCCGGCCGAACGGCAAGGCCTTCGACGTGCCCGAGGTGAAGCTCGCCCTCACCCTCAAGGCGAAGGACGTCGGCCCGTTGCCCGTGACGCCCGACCGGATCGCCACGGGACACTGGGCGGCGAGCGCTGTACAGATCCCCATGGCGGGCGACTGGAAGATCGCGGTGACCGTGCGCACCTCGGACATCGACCAGGTCACCGTGAACAAGAACGCGCAGATCGGCTGAACCTGACCATGGCTGACCAGTCCACTCCCGGGACGTCCTCCGCCGCCCGCGAGACCGCCTCCGCGAAGAAGACCTCCCCGAAGGCCCCCCGCGCGACGGCTCCCGAGGCTTCCGCCGACCCGTCGGCGCGGGCGGCCTCGTCGGAGGGCGCTCCGACGAGGGTCATGTCACGACGTCGGCTGCTCGGGACCGCCGGTGCCACGGGGCTCGCCCTCGGCGCGGGCGGGGCCGCCGTGGGCTACGCCGCGGCCCCCTCCGCCGACCGGACCGTTCCGCTGGCCTCGGTCGGCGCGGACGCGGAGATGTTTCACGGGAAACATCAGCCCGGCATCACCACCGCCCTCCAGGCGCGCGGCCATCTCGTCGCCTTCGACCTGACGGCGGGCGCGGGCCGCCGGGAAGCCTCCGCCCTGCTGCGCCGATGGTCGGCGACGGCGGAGCGACTGATGGCGGGCGAGGCCGCGAGCCATGACGACACCGACGTCGCGCTCGACGCCGGCCCGTCGTCCCTGACCGTCACGTTCGGCTTCGGCCACGGCTTCTTCGCGCGTACAGGGCTGGAGAAGCAGCGTCCGGTCGCACTGGATCCGCTGCCCGACTTCTCCTCCGACCACCTCGACAAGGGACGCAGCAACGGCGACCTGTGGGTGCAGATCGGGGCGAACGACGCCCTGGTCGCCTTCCACGCCCTGCGCGCGCTCCAGAAGGACGCGGGCAGCGCGGCACGGGTGCGCTGGCAGATGAACGGTTTCAACCGGTCGCCCGGCGCCACCGCGTCCCCCATGACCGCGCGCAACCTGATGGGGCAGATCGACGGCACGCGCAATCCGAAGCCGTCCGAGCCCGACTTCGACGGGCGGATCTTCGTGCCCGGTTCCGGTGACCCGGCGTGGATGGCGAACGGCTCGTACGCGGTCGTACGCCGGATCCGGATGCTGCTCGACGACTGGGAGAAGCTCTCGGGCAAGGCCCAGGAGGACGTCATCGGCCGGAGGAAGTCCACCGGGGCACCGCTCAGTGGCGGCACTGAGAAGACCACGATGGACCTCGACAGGACCGACGCCGACGGCAACCTGGTCGTGCCCATCAACGCGCACGCCCGGATCACCCGGCCCGACCAGAACGGCGGTGCCGCGATGCTGCGCCGGCCGTTCTCCTTCCACGACGGCATCGACGCGGACGGGGTGCCCGACGCGGGCCTGCTCTTCGTGTGCTGGCAGGCCGACCCGCTGCGTGGCTTCGTCCCCGTCCAGCGCAAACTCGACCGCGGTGACGCCCTCTCCGACTTCATCCGGCACGAGTCGAGCGGCCTGTTCGCGGTGCCGGGCGGAGCGGCGCGGGGGGAGTACGTGGGGCAACGGCTTCTGGAGGGCTGAGCGGCCCGGTACGGTTCCCGTCCTCCGGTCGCCCGGCGCAGGTCCCGTCCGTCGGTCCGCCCGGCAGAGGTCCCGTCGTCCCACCCGTCCGGCACAGTTCCCGTCGTCCGGTCCGTCCGGTCGGGTGGATTCACCCCTGGGTGCCCTGTTTCCGCAGCCGTGAGCCTCGTGGGGCAAGGCCCATTAGGGTGACGGTATGTCGGCGACGCGCTACACCTATCTCGGCCCCGAGGGAACGTTCACCGAGGCCGCCCTCCGCACGCTTCCCGAGGCCGCGACGCGGGAGCTGGTGCCCATGGTGTCCGTGCCGGCCGCGCTCGACGCGGTGCGCGGCGGCCAGGCGGCCGGTGCGCTCGTCCCGATCGAGAACTCGGTGGAGGGCGGTGTCACCGCCACGCTCGACGAGCTGGCCAAGGGCGACCCGCTGATGATCTACCGCGAGGTCGTGCTGCCGATCGCCTTCGCCCTGCTGGTCAGGCCCGGCACCACGCTGAAGGACGTCAAGACGGTCACCGGGCACCCGGTCGCCCAGCCCCAGGTGCGCAACTGGCTGGGCGCACACCTCCCGGACGCCCTGTGGGAGTCGGCCGCGTCGAACGCGGACGGCGCCCGGCTGGTCCAGGAAGGCCGGTACGACGCGGCCTTCGCGGGCGAGTTCGCGGCGGCGACGTACGGTCTCGACCCGCTGGTCACCGAGATCCACGACGCGGCGAACGCCGAGACCCGTTTCGTGCTGGTCGGCCGTGCGGCCAGGCCCGCCGCGCCCACCGGCGCCGACAAGACGTCCGTGGTCATCTGGCTCGGCGACGACCACCCGGGCGCCCTGCTCGAACTGCTGCAGGAATTCGCCGTGCGCGGCGTCAACCTGATGCGGATCGAGTCCCGCCCCACCGGCCGGGGCATCGGCAACTACTGCTTCTCGGTGGACGCCGAGGGCCACATCACCGACCGACGGGTGGGTGAGGCGCTGATGGGCCTCAAACGGATCTGCCCCCAGGTGCGCTTCCTCGGTTCGTACCCGCGTGCCGGTGTCGCACTGAAGGACGTCCGGCCGCTGCGGCCCGGGACCTCGGACAGCGAGTTCTCCGCGGCGTCGGACTGGCTGGCGCGCTGCCAGGACGGCCGTTCCTGACCGACAGGACCGAAGCGTCCGGCCGACCGATACCCACCGGCCCGACCGGCGCATTCGCATGCCCCGGCCCCGCACGCCCTGAGGGCACCCCCCTCCCGACCGGCGGATCCACACCCGTCCGGGTTTTCTCCCCCGGTCCTACCTGCCTATTTTCGCCATCCACAGAAGTTATCCACAGGCGCGCTTCTCGACCTGGGGACAAGTCGACAACGAAGCACTACATCGTCGACAAATCGTCCTACAATGCCCAAGTTCCTCCACAGACCCGCACGTCACCCTTCGTCCACCCTTTTCCATTGATCAACTCTATGGAGCGAATCATTTACACCCGAAAGTGGGTGTACGGAGGGTTTGAGCCGGGAATTCCTCATCCGCAGAAGTGTCGCCGGAATGATCAATTCCGGCATCCACAGATCTTCCACACAGCCTGTGGATAACTATCCCGAGTGGCAGATTCCTGTGGACAACCCGATCCCAAGTCCCGGCTCCCGCAAGGAAATCCGGTCAACCGTCGACCGGCCCCCTGCCCCGTTTCAGGGAGTAAGGTCCCTTTCATTGACGATGATCGGTGATCAAGAGATTCGACCCGGCATTTCACTCATAACGTGACAGACCTCACGCACCGGAATATCGAGTCGTTCGCCGGAAGCACGCACCGGTAGCCTTGAGGGGTGATTGACCTTCGCCTGCTCCGTGAGGACCCCGACCGTGTTCGCGCCTCCCAGCGCGCCCGTGGAGAGGATGTCGCGCTCGTCGACTCCCTTCTCTCCGCCGACGAGCGGCGCAGGTCGTCCGGCGTCCGCTTCGATGAGCTGCGTTCCGAGCAGAAGTCGCTCGGCAAGCTGATCCCCAAGGCCTCCCCCGAAGAGCGCGCCGAGCTGCTGAAGAAGGCCGAGCAGCTCAAGGCCGACGTCAAGGCGGCCGACGTCGAGCAGCACGAGGCCGACGAGGAGGCCAAGCGCCTCCTCCTCCAGCTCGGCAACCTGGTGCACCCCGACGTCCCGGTCGGCGGCGAGGAGGACTTCGTCGTCCTGGAGACGCACGGCACCATCCGCGACTTCGCCGCCGAGGGCTTCGAGCCCAAGGACCACCTGGAGCTCGGCGAGTCGCTGGGCGCCATCGACGTCGAGCGCGGCGCCAAGGTGTCCGGCTCGCGTTTCTACTACCTGACGGGTGTCGGCGCGCTCCTGGAGCTCGCCCTCGTCAACGCGGCGATCGCCCAGGCCACCGAGGCCGGCTTCACCCCGATGCTGACCCCCGCGCTGGTCCGCCCGCGCGCCATGGAGGGCACCGGCTTCCTCGGCCAGGCCGCGGAGAACGTGTACCACCTGGAGAAGGACGACTACTACCTGGTCGGCACCTCCGAGGTCCCCCTCGCGGCGTACCACATGGACGAGATCCTCGACGCCGACCAGCTGCCGATGCGCTACGCCGGTTTCTCACCGTGCTTCCGCCGCGAGGCCGGCACCTACGGCAAGGACACCCGCGGCATCTTCCGCGTGCACCAGTTCGACAAGGTCGAGATGTTCTCGTACGTCGACCCCGAGGACGCGGAGAACGAACACCGCCGCCTCCTCGACTGGGAGAAGCAGTGGCTGACCGGCCTCGAACTGCCCTTCCAGGTCATCGACGTGGCGAGTGGCGACCTCGGCTCCTCGGCCTCCCGCAAGTTCGACTGCGAGGCGTGGATCCCGACCCAGGGCAAGTACCGCGAGCTGACCTCGGCCTCGAACTGCGACGGCTTCCAGGCCCGGCGCCTGTCCGTCCGCATGCGGGACGGCAAGAAGGTCCAGCCGCTGTCGACGCTGAACGGCACGCTGTGTGCCGTGCCGCGCACCATCGTGGCGATCCTGGAGAACCACCAGCTCGCCGACGGATCGGTGCGGGTGCCCGAGGTGCTGCGCCCCTACCTGGGCGGCCGTGAGCTTCTGGAGCCGATCTCCAAGTGACCGGTACCACGGGGTCCACGGGCCCGTCCGAGGCCACGGGCGCGCGGACGTTCCCGTACAAGCTCGTCGCGACCGACCTCGACGGGACGCTGCTGCGTTCCGACGAGACGGTCTCGGCGCGTACGCGTGAGGCGCTCGCCGCGGTCACCGCGGCGGGCGCGGCGCACATCGTCGTCACCGGGCGCGCGGTGCCCTGGACGCGTCACATCCTCGACGACCTCGGCTATCAGGGCCTCGCGGTCTGTGGCCAGGGCGCCCAGGTGTACGACGCGGGGGAGCACCGTCTGCTCACCTCGGTGACGCTGGACCGGCAGCTCGCCGGTCTCGCGCTCGCCAAGATCGAGGCGGAGGTCGGCCCGCTGCTGCTCGCGGCGAGCCGTGACGGACTCGAGGGCGAGGTGCTCGTCGGCCCCGGTTACCGGGTGCAGGACGGACCGCTGCCGGTCGTGCCGATCAGGGACGCGGCGGACCTCTGGTCGGCGCCGCTGAACAAGGTGTACGTCCAGCACCCGACGCTCTCGGACGACGAACTCGCGGCCGTGGCCACGGAGGTCGCTGGCGGGCTGGTCGGCGTCACGATGGCGGGCGCGGGGATAGTGGAACTCCTCCCCCTCGGCCTCTCCAAGGCGACGGGACTGTCGCTGGCGGCCCGCCGCCTCGGCGCGAAGGCCGTGGACACCATCGCCTTCGGCGACATGCCGAACGACATCCCGATGTTCGCGTGGGCCGCGCACAGCGTGGCGATGGCCAACGCCCACGCCGACCTCAAGGCGGTCGCGGACGAGGTGACGTCCACGAACGAGGAGGACGGCATCGCGGTCGTGCTCGAGCGGTTGCTGGCTCAGTCGTAGCGGGTTCCGCGGTGATGACCGCAGGGATTGCCACGCCTTGATGACGACTGTCACCGCAGCGGCGTGAGCGCTGCTGCGGGTGGAACGTGTTGCGGAGGATGCGCGGATCGAACGCGCGCGGGGTTTCACCCCCGACCACGGCTTAGCAAGCCGGTGCCTTCCCACTCGGCCAATCCTCCGGGTGGGCGGCCCGCGCGACACGCGCGCTCGAAGCGGCCGCCCCGGGCAGCCCCCCGTGCGGAGCGGGTTCGACGGAGGGGTAACTACTCCGAAACCCGCCGCGGGCTGCCCTGTCGGGAGCTCGACGAACTGCTCCTGATGAACATCGTCGCGCTCCTCTCCCAGAGTGTGGCGCCGGTCGTTTCCGGCGGTGGGGACACAACTACTGTGCCTGCCGGTCGACTTGGGCGCCACTGATTAAAGGCCGTCACCCGAGGGACCGGCTGCGGGTCTCACCTGCGGCGCCATCTGCGCCGGCGGCCCTTGCTGAAGAACCATCCCGCGGGCGGCTCGTCCGAGCGCCACGGCTCCGGTTCGGGGCCCTCCTCACGCCAGCGGGCGGCGAGCATGCGTGCCCGGGCCGACGGTTCCGTCGTCTCCGCGGACCGCACGAAGTCCTCGTCGAGCACCAGGTCGTCCCAGCGCTCACCGGCCGCGTCCCCGGGCCGCTCGGGGTCGTCACCCCGCGGTTCCTCTGCTGCCATCCCCGTTCCTCCTGGCCGTACGTCCCCGTTCGCCCCAGTGTGCCCGGACCGGGGTGAAGCCCCCGTCAAGAAAAACCGGCAGAGAGAAGAGGCTCCCCGCGCGCGTGGCCGGTGATCGGCCCTCACGTCGGCGCGCCAGGGCAGGCGCACCCTGCTCGTGGACGCGGATCCCCTGGGCGGCGGACTCGACGTACTCCTGG